>SKLG01000473.1 GCA_007123335.1 Anaerolineae bacterium
GTGTCGATGGCGTGCACGCCGTCGCCCATCATGTGGCCATAGGCGGCGGTAAAGGCCCAGGGCTCGCACTTGTAAAAGCGACACACGGCATGGGTGATGGGGCCGCGTTCGAGGCACTTGTTCCGGAGCAGCACAGCCAGCGGACTGGCGCGGCGCTGCAAACTGACCTGGGTGATGCAGCCGTGGGTTTGGGCCAGATAGGCCAGCATCTGGGCGTGGTGCAACGTCAGCCCCATCGGCTTTTCGATGCACAGGTTCAGCCCCTGGGTCAGGCACCACACCCAGATGTCGTAAAAGGTGTGCGGCGGCCCTATGGCATAGACGGCGTCGGGGGCCACCTGCTCGATCATCTGGCGATAGTCGCTGTAGCGCCGCTCCACGCCATAGCGGTCGGCGGTGGCGTTCAGCCGTTGGGCGTCGAAATCGCAGATGGCGGCGATCTCGACGTCGTCGAAGGAGGCCAGCGAGGGATAGTGGACGTTGTTGGCCATGCTCCCCGCGCCGATCATGGCCACCCGGACATGGGATAAAGTGCTCATCGGTGTACTCCTGATAGCATCTATGTTGGATCGAATATTATACCAGTATTTCGATAGGTGAACTGGGCTTCTGCAAACGGTGACTTGACGCTTGTTGCAGATAGCATCTATAATAATTGTAGGAACCAGTTATCGCCGTCGTCCTAATCCTTCCACATCGCCGTTTCGCTCGCCCATCGCAGCCAAGATGAGCGGGCGTTTTCTATGCCCCCCCTCACCCCACGCGACGACGGCTCATAGGGAGGTCAAGATGAAATACGAGGAACTGCACGACGGGCGCAAGGTGCCGGTCATGGGGATGGGCACGGCGCGCATTGGCAGCGGCGACGCGGAAAAATACGAGGCCGCGGTCCGCGCCGCGCTGGACATGGGCTACACCCACATCGATACCGCCGAGGTCTATGGCGATGGCCTCTCCGAGACCGTTATCGGGCGCGTCATCCGGGACCGCGATCGGGCGTCGCTGTTCATCACCAGCAAGGTGAGCAAATCCCATCTGCGCCACGAACAGGTGCTCAAGGCCATCGAGGGCAGCCTGGAGCGCCTGGGCACCGACTACCTCGACCTCTATCTCATCCACGCGCCGGACCCCGCCGTCCCGCTGGAGGAGACGATGGAGGCGATGAACCAGCTCGTGGAGACGGGCAAGACGCGCTATATCGGCGTCAGCAACTTTTCCGTCGAGCAGATGGAAGAGGCGTACCGGCTCACCAGCAGCATTTTGGCCACGAACCAGGTGCACTATAGCCTGCTCCATCGCGCGCCGGAGCAGAACGGCGTGCTGCAATATTGCCAGGAGAAGGACGTGCTGCTGACGGCCTACTCTCCGCTGGAGGTCGGCGAGCTGTCGCGCCATCGCCAGGTCCAGGAGATCGCTCAGCGGCTCGGCACCACCGCCCCCACCCTCGCCCTGGCCTGGCTGATCCAAAAGCCCAAGGTCATCGCCATCCCGCTCTCCACCAGCGAGGAGCACCTCCGCGAGGACATGCGCGCGGTGGAGCTCGAACTGTCCTCGGAGGATATCGAGGAACTGGACAAGATCACCAGCTAGGCCGTGGCAGAGACGTTGGCATGAGCTAGGCAACATCCTCGCAGGGAGGGTGGCTCGTCTCCAACGTCTCTATCTGGCTTGCGGCTAACGTTATTCGCTTGTTAACGTGCCGGCAGCGCCGTACAAGAGCCTCAGCGCTCGAACAGCGACCGGGCAAAGAGCATGTCCTCGGCGATGAGCCGATCCACCGCCTCCTCGTCGCTGTACTCGGCGGTGAGGCAGAGGATGCCCTGGTAGCCGCGCCGCCGCAGCTCGTCGGCCACCGTCGGCCACGAGGCGTAGCCCTGACGTCCGCTGGTCCAATAGACGCGGTACTTGGCCACCTCGGCCTCGGGGCCGTTGACCCGCCGGCGGATGGCGTTCTTGAGGTTGACCATACACAGCATGGGCCAGACCAGGTCGAGGGCCAGGTCGGGGGCGCTGCCCTCTAGCGCCTCGTGGGCGGCGTCCCACACGGCGGCGACCTGCTTGGGGTCATAGCCCTTGAGCAGGCGCCGCAGCCCTAGCGCGTTAGGCACAAAGCGGTCGCAGTGGTTCTGCACGCCGATGGTGACGCCGTGCCGCTCCAGTGCGGGGAGCAGGGCGTCGTACTCGCGGCGGAAGCGGTCCTCGGCCTGCAAATAGCCCTCCTCCGGCGCGATGCGCGCCATGGTGCGGATGATGGGCACCCCGGCCGCGCCGCATGCGGCGATGGTGGCCTCGTCCGTCGGGCCGGCCACGCTATAGATACTCACGCCGTAGCGCTCCAGCGTGCGCGCCGCCTTGGGCAGCTCCTCGGCCACCCCCTCCGGCGGCACTTGATAGCCGGGGCGCACCGGCAGTTCGATGCCGTCAAAGCCCAGCCCGGCCACCATCTCGCCCAGCCATTCCAGGGATTGGGTCTGCCAGGGCTTGGTGAACACGGAGTAACGGATTTCGCTCATGCTTCACCTTCTTCCATATCGGGTGGGTTGCCAAACGCTGCGGCGGGCTCGGGCAGGGTACGGGCGATCTCGGCCAGGCGATAACCGAATCCGGGGCCGCTGATGGTTGAGAGATCGACCATGCCCTGGCGCCGCCGATACAATCCGGGATGCACCGCCTCCTCGGGGCGCGAGGCGTCGGGGTAGAACTGCATGGCGTTGGTCTCGACGCCCATGATGGTGCCGGCGTGGGCGGCCAGCAGCACGTGGGGGATTTGGGCCAGCATCGGGTTGGTCAGATCCTGTACCATCAGCGTCATGCCGTGGGCCTTGGCCCAGCACAGGCTGAGCAGGGCGCCGGTCTGGGTCTTGCAGGTCTTGAGCGCCACGCCGGTCCAGCCCAGCTCGCGGCCCAGCCGCACCAGGCGCCAGTCGTGGGCGCTCTCGTCCATGAACAAGGGTTTGCGCGCCGAGACGCTGCGCACCTCGATGCGGTGGGCCTCCAGGTCGTAGGGGAAGGGCTGCTCGACGTAGAGGATCATGCCATAGATGCGCGGATGCTCGACGATCAGGCGGTCCAATATGTCATTGACATAACTCGGATCGGTCACGGTGCAGTTGAAATCGGAGGTCAGCCAGTCCACGCCGCCCTCGATGGCGATCTGGCCCACCCGCACCAGCCGCTCGTAATCCCATATCGCATCGGTGCCGCGCAGCTTGACCTTGAGACAGGTGAGCCTGTCGCGGTCGATCCACTCCCGCAGCGTCACGGGATAGCCGTCGTCCGGCTCGTCGCCGGTGAGGTCGTCGGCGGTGAGGGGGTCCAATCCGCCGACGAGGTGCCAGGCCGGCAGGCGGTCGGGACGAGGAAAGACCATATAGTCGGCGGGGTAGCGGCCGGCAAAGAGGAGATCGCTGTCGCCCGCCGGTTCAAAATAGTGGGCGAGGTCGTGGCTCATATAGTGGGCGGTGTAGGTCTCGTAGGTGGGCGCACCGTGCAGGACGCCATAGGCATCGTGCAACGCCAGGTCAAAGGCCGAGCAGCACACCAGCGCCGCCAGCCAGGGCATGGGCTCCGCCAGATCGGCCTCGGCGTTGAACGCCTCCAACATCTGCGGCAGCACCCGTTGTTGAAAGGCGTGGCCCACTTCCATGGGGTGGCCCCACTCGCCGAATTGCGCCCAGGCCTCGGTCAGGGACGTTGTGAATTGGCGCAACGCCTGGTGACGAAGCTCGTAGCTCAACGCGCTGGGCCACACCCATTGCACGCTCAGCGGCGTCTCGCCCCAGCCCTCGGCGGTTCGTCCGTGGGCATCCTGCACCGTGATCTGGACCCGCGCACAGGTGACATAGGTCAGCGTCTCGGGGCCGAACTTGAGCGGCACCCGCGTCTCCACGGGCAAGAAGTAGAGCGTGGCGGCCACGCTGCGGATATCGGTCGGTTTGGACATGGGCCTCCCTTGTTGCGCGCTCCAGGTGCCCGGCACTGGAGTTTGGCCTTTTGGTAGAAGGGCTTGAAAAAGGGGTATCTCTCCAGTAAAGTCAGGGTGACAATAAACCTGACTATGCTGAAGGAGGTACCCACGATGAAGGATAGCACGGAATGCGCGGCAACGCCA
>SKLG01000511.1 GCA_007123335.1 Anaerolineae bacterium
CCGCGCAGTGGATATTCGCCATGAACATCACCGGCGAGCCGGCGCAATGCAGCACCGTGGGGATGCCGCGCTCCTCGGCATAGTCGGCCACTCGCTTGGTCTCGGCCATGCCGCCCACCGTCACCAGGTCGGGTTGGAGGATGTCCACGCCGCCCTTTTTGATGAGCTTTTTAAGGCCGGCCAACAAGTAGCCCTGCTCGCCGTTCAGCGTGGGCACGGGGATGTTTCGGGTCACCTCGCGGTTCCCTCTCCAGTCGTACACCGGCAGCATGTCCTCCAACCAGGCCATGCCATAGCCATCCAGCGCCTTGCCGATCTTGATGGCGTCCTTGACGCTGATGGGGCCAAAGTGGTCGATGGCCAGCGGGATGGTCGGCCCCACTGCCGAGCGCACCGCCGAGACGATCTCCACATAGCGCTCCACGCCCTTGTCGGTCAGTTGCGAGCCGGGCAGCCCACGGGCGGCAAAGCGCTTGCTCAGCGGGTAATCGGTGGGCGCCGGCTCGGCCAGCAGCCCGTCGGGCACATAGCCCTTCATCACCTGGATGCCAACATCAAACTTGATGATGGTAATCCCCTGGTCTCTGCGCTCCACCACCCGCCGGGCATAGCCCTCAGGGGTGGGCTCGTCGGGGGAGGGGGTGTCGGCGTAGAGGCGCACCGTGTCGCGATATTTGCCGCCCAGGAACTGGTAGCAGGGCACGCCATAGACGCGGCCCACCAGATCCCACAGGGCGATCTCGATCCCCGACACGCCGCCGCCCTCGGTGCCCCAGTTGCCAAAGGGCTTGATCGCCTTGAAGAGCATGTCCACGTTGCAGGGGTTCTGCCCCAGCAGAAACGATTTGTATTGCAGCACATTCTCGATGTGGCTCGACTCGTGGCTCTCGCCGATGCCATAGACCCCCTGGTTGGTGTCGATGCGCACCAGGATATAGTCATAGCTGGCCTTGATGCGCGTCACCCGCAGGTCGGTGATCTTGAGCTCCGAGGGTCGCGAGGCGGTGTTGGCCGCCCGCTCCACGCGCTCCATGGCGTCGTTCGCTCTGTTCTCGCTCATCGCTGCTCCTTTGGGCGTCATCCCTTGTCGGGGAGCGCCTCAGCATAGTGGTACCGGTCCACCAACACGCGTCCCTCTGGCGATAAGGGCACGCCTTCGATCTGCAGCAGGTGGTGTTTCATCGTCAGCCCGCCGCGATATCCGCCCAGGCGGCCATCGGCGCGCACGGCGCGGTGACAGGGGATGATCAGCGGAAAGGGGTTCTTGCCCAGCGCCTGCCCCACGGCACGGCTCGCCTCGGGCGCGCCGATGTGCCGGGCGATGAGGCCATAGGTGCTCACCGCACCGCGCGGGATGTCGAATTCAGCAAGCAAAACGCGGCGCTGGAACGGCGTGCAATGCTCCAGCGCCACGACGCGCAGGTCCCAGGCTATCGCCTCTCCGGCCAGCATCCGCTCGATACGCTCGGCCAGATCGTCGATGGTGGCGCAGGAGCCGGGCTCGAGCGGCCCCAGTTCCCACGGGCAGCGCTCCTCCGGCAGGCAGAGGTAATGCAGGCGCGGCGCAGGCTGCTCGTCGCGCCAGACCAGCGCCAGCTCGCCAAAGGCGGAGGGCAAGAAACGGAAATATCCTGGGGCCTGAGCGCCCATCTCGGCCATGGCTAGAGCACCCCGTAGACGCGATAGACCTCGTCGATGGGCATGCCGTTGGCCAGCGCCTCGCGCTCCTTGTTCTCGTGCTCAAAGGTGGCCTCGACCCGCAGCAGCACCTCGTCCACCAGGTCCTTCGGGATGAGCTGCACGCCGTCGTTGTCGCCAAAGATGAAATCCCCGGGCATCACCGTCACATAGTGGGTCAGGTGGCCGGGCAGGTAGATGGGGCGGTTGACCTCGGTCATCATCCAGCCGCCAAAGGCGTTGGGCCGGGTGCCAAAGGAGTACAGGGGAAAGTCGGGCATCTTGAGCACGTACTGGGTGTCGCGGCAGTTGCCGGCCAGCAACATCCCCCGGCAGCCGTGGGCGTAGGCTAGCTGGCAGCTCATCTCGCCAAAGTGCGCCGGCTGCATATCGCCGCCGCAGTCAAAGCAGAGCACCACGCCCGGCTCGGCGTCGGCCACGGCACGCATCATCCGCTTTTGCGGATGGCCGCCCTCGGCCTCCCAGCGAGCCTCCATCTCCTCGCGCAAGCCCGGCATGTTGCTCACGTTCACCTGGGAGTGGAGCTTGATGGGCAGCGCCCGCCCCACGAGCTGCATCCCCTGGCGCAGCGGCCGGAACTCGGACGAAAAGACGGTGTCGCGCACGCCCAGCCCGGCCAGGGCATCGGACACCGATCCGCCATAGCCCGCACGGCGAAAGCGCTCGATGCGCTCCAGATCGGTGATGTCCAGCGTTCGAATCTCGCGTTTCTCGGTCTCTTGAGCCATGATCGCCTCCATGTTTCACAGATGCCATTGGGTCCACGGCGGGGATTATAGCCGGTTTCGCCACACCATGCACGTGCAACTCCCCCCGGGAGCGCCGAGCGCCAGCTCGGCTCCTTTCTGCCGAGCTGGCGCTCGGCGTTCCCAGGAGGGCACCTAGAACAAGAGCCCTCCCACAAGGGAGGGCTCTTGGCCAACGGGCAAACGCGCTCGAGACGCGTTATTGGATCTCTAGCAGCTCAATGTCAAAGACCAGCTCCTGGCCCGCCAATGGGTGGTTGGCATCCAGCGTCACCGTCTCGTCGTCGGCATCGATGACGGTCACGATCAGCGGCTGGCCGTTGCGCTGCCGCATCTGCAACTGCTGTCCCTCTTCGGGCTCGATGCTCTCGGGAAAGTTGGAGCGCTCCATCTCGAACTGGAGATCCTCGCGCTTGGCGCCATACGCCTCTGAGGGAGCCAGCTCCACCGTCTTGCTCTCGCCGACCTCCATACCCATGACGGCCTGATCAAATCCCTGAATAAGCTGGCCACCGCCCAATTCAAAGGTTAGCGGATCGCCATTACGTGATGAGTCAAAGACGGTGCCGTCAGTCAACCGCCCGGTATAGTGTACGCTAACTGTATCGCCCTTTTTTGCCGTTTCCATAACCCTTCCTTTCGGCTCTACTCCGATTGCCACAAGAGCCGTGGACCAGAGATGACCAGGATATCGTTCTCTTGGGATGCCGCTTCTCTGACTCACGTATCTACCCCTCTATTGTACCCTCTCACCTCCCCAGAGCCAAAGGCGGCGGACGTTTGTCGCTGGTGAAAGGTCAGGATACAGCGCTCTTGCCCCTGACAGAGCAACGCGTCCAGGGCATATTCGATGGGCTGATCGGCGACGGCGAACTCGTTGGCCCAGACGGCAAACTCGACGGGGCAGATGCGCTCTCCCACGCGCCCCGACAGATGCTCCCGCCCTGAGCGCAGCATCGCCTCATGCCAGGGGCAGCTTTGCAGCACGCAGCGCAGGGTATTCACATCCAGACGCTCAGTCTGAGCGTCAAAGCCCTCCCATGCAAACTTGGTCTCCAAGCACTGCGCCAGTCCATCGATGCCCATGGGGGCGTCGAGGAGGCGACGCAACTCCCGCGCCTGGATCTTGGCCATCACCTGCCACACCTGGGCGTCAATGTCCAGCGCCGCCTCAAATCCCAGCCGCTCCTCGACCATCATGAACCATAGCCCGTCCACGGCGCTATAGCTGCGCCGGAAAAAGGCTGCTCGCTCGGCATCCATCTCCGTCGTCATCAGCCATACACTCCCCTGCGATGGGCGGCTATCAAGGTACCTCCGGCGGCACGAGCTCGATATGGAACAGCTTGGGCCACCACTTGCCGGTAACCAGCAGGCGGTCGCCGACGGCGTCGTAGGCGATGCCGTTGAGCACATCTACCCTGCCCTGGCGATCGGCCTCTGACAAGAGGCCGGTGAGATCGATCCAGGCCACCACTCGGCCGCTGGCGGGATCGATCCGCGCGATGCGGTCGCTCAGCCACACGTTGGCATAGACCTCGCCGCGCACGTATGCGAGCTCGTTCAACAGGTTCACAGGCCCCTGATGGTCGCGCACGGTCACGCGCCCAATCTCCTCCAGCGTGTCAGGGTCCCAGAAGCGCAGCTCGGCCGTGCCATCGCTCA
>SKLG01000047.1 GCA_007123335.1 Anaerolineae bacterium
GCCGTGATGGGCAACTTTCAGTATCTCTGCACCGAGGTCAAGGCCAGTGGTGAGTAGTTCGGCTTCTACTGCGACCTCGATATCGCCTGTGAAGAGAGACGACACGCCTCCGTGGCTCAAGCTGAGCACGATGGAGCCATCGTTTAGGCTGCCGGTCAAAGACGCCGGGTGCAGGACGTCGAAAGTGATGCTGCCGAACTCAAGACGGTCTCCACGGCCTACCTCGATATACTCGGCGCTGGAGGCGATGATGGCATCGAGGAAATCCTCGTAGGTGATTGTGGTGTGCGCCTGGCCGTTGGTGACCACGCGATCTACGGGGATGGTATTCAGCACATTTATGAGACCGCCGATGTGATCGGCGTGTGGATGGGTTGCGACAACCATGTCCAAGTGTTGCACGCCAAGGCTATCCAGGTAGGCGACGACTCCTGACCCTCTATCGCCGCCATCGATGAGCACCGCCGCTTCTGGGGCTAGGACGAGGAGGGCATCGCCCTGACCTACGTCGATAAAGTGGACCTCCATCTGTCCAAGATGGCTGTCGATGGACGCGATGGCTGGTGCCTGGGGTGCCGTTGCCCATGCGGTGCTGCTGAGGCCCAAGAAGAGGCCGACGGTGATGAGCAGGCACAGCAGGCCTGTGCGCAGTGCGAGGGAGATGGAGTGAAGTTGCTTCTCTGAGTTGGTCTTCCGTTTCATGTCCTCCTTCTTTCGCCGGAACGGTTACTGAAGGGGGGTGACTTTCACGAGGAGGCTTGGCGGCGGTCAGTCTATGGCTTTAGGGAACTCCTAGCCATACTCCTCCAGTCGTGATCTGGCCAATTCCTTTTCGTCCTGGGTGAATAAAGCGGCGAATCGATGCTGGGACGCGGTAGAGACGGCGGCGCTGATGGAACCTCGGCATGTACGCAACGCTCTTCCGGAATGGGATGCGGGAACCCATATGGATATGGCACATTTCCCCTTATCCTAGCCCCAAAATGGCCGTCAGTAAAGCCAGGCCGGACAGAAGCAAACCCAGTGCCGTTGCGCCGCAACCCCGGCGCCGCTCAGACGTCTTGTACGGGCGCGTTCTATGTTGAGCCTCGCGTGGAGGCTGCCCTTGGGGGGCGACATCGTCGCTGGTTCGCTCAGCGGAGGGCCGTGCCTGGCTGGGCCTTTCTGGTGCTTGGGGCGTGCGAGAGATGGGTGGTGTGTCCTTGCGCTCCGTCTCTTTGTTCGCGCTCGCACGCGGTTCTTCTCGTACCTCGATCCCTCGGAAAGCGTCAGGCGTTCCCTCTCCCATCTCTGGGGCGCTCATCGCCCAGAAATCCTCAAAATCGTCGCTGGCTCGCTCCACGGAGGGGCGTGCCCTGCTTGGTTCGTGTGGTGCCTGGGGCGTGCGATGGATGGGGGTGTCCTTGGGCTCCGTCTCTTCTTTCGCGCTCGCACCATGCTCCTGTCGCGCCTCGTGTCGTTGACGTGAGACGCCCCCCCTCTTTTCTGTCTGTGGAGCGCTCCTTGTCCGGGGTTCCTCAGCGTCCTGAGGTGTCTCGTCAGTAGACCCGAGGTGTCGCGCCAACCAGGCATCGAGCTCGCTCCGCCGAAACTGCCACTCGCCCTCAGCCTTGAACGCCGGGATCAAACCTTGCTGTGCCCAGCGAGCGATTGCACTCTCCTTCATCCGCAAGTATCTCGCCACTTGCTTGATGTTGAGCAGCATGTCATTCTTGGCGGCATCGTCTTCTTGGGGGCCGACCTTTTGCGCGGCCAACCAGGCATCGAGATCGCTCCGCCGAAATCGCCACGTTCTGCCGATCTTGATGGCCGGGATCTTGCCTTCTTGCGCCCAGGTATATACCGTCGACTCTTTGAGCTGCAAGTACGCCGCCACTTGTTTTACGTTTAGCAGCGTATTCCTATTCATCCGATAATCTCCCTATCGATTCCTACCCCTCTATCTGCATTGCCGGAAATGGATGCTTTTTGACCGTCAGCAGGTCGTCTAAGTTATCATCATGCCTGGTCAGCGGTAGGATGATATTGTCAACGACGTGCTGCTGGTCGATGATGTCGAACAGGTTGAGGATATAACCCTTGATGTAGTGGATGGGGGCGTCAAAGGCAGGCTCGGCCACCATCCAGCCGCTCTCTTGGCGAAAGGACGTCCAATCCGGTTCTATTCTGGACAGAGAGCGAAGACGAAGGGTATCGAATATCCCATCTACTTCTGCGCCCGATAGCCCCTCATGATAGTAACGAGCACAGATAATGGGCGGAAATTCATACGCGCTATCAGGATCAAACTGCACCAAAAAGACGGCGATCGACGTGTAGGTGTCTTGCCCTTTGGGCACATAGACCCGCGTGACATAGGGTGCCCGCCAGCGATCGGGATAGCCCCAGTGCGAGGAGAGATGCCAGCATGCCCGGTTCCCATATCTGGAAAGGGCCTCATAGCCCTCCTCTCCCATCAACCGCTCAACCAGCTTGACCAACATGCCCACATCGTCATGGAGCCGGTCCATATACGCCGCGATCTCTCTAAAAGGCGTTGTCTTCATGTCTCATCCTTGTGCTGCTAGCCGATCCTGCCAGAATCTACCGCCATCGGGAGCCAGCGTCAGGGGTGGCGGGTGCGTGATGCCGTAGAACGGCGGGAGCGGGTTCCGACGGTCCGTCCAAAAGCTGCCGGCCGCTCCCCGCAGATCGATAAAGGGAGGCGGCCTGACACCCTCGAACGCCCCGAACTGCTTACGCGTCAGCAAGGCCAGGAGGTCGTGTACGATGCGATGGTATGGAAACGCGGCCAAGGCCGCGCGGTTCGCCTGCAAGTAATCGTAGACGTGGTACCAGCTCGCCCAGTATAGCCGGTGAGCCTGATCAGGGGCCAGCTCGGCACTCCGTGCCAGCTCGCCGTCAGGCCTGGCAGGATGAGCCGTGAGATATAGCAACATCCGATGCTCACAACGGCTGGCCAGACGCTTGAGCTGCGCTCGTGTTCCATCCTGCCAGACCGTGTATTCGCCAACAGCCAGCTCGCGCAATTGATCGGCCAGTTGGTTGCCGACGAGGATGGGATCCTCCTCTTCCTGCTCGACCTCTTGCAGATCGAGATCGCTGGGGCCGGACAGATACTTGGCCTCGACGAGCACATGATAGAGGGCGCCGTTCACTTGGAGCTCCACCAATACATCTGGCTCACGGGTCCTACCCAGTGGCCAGAAGTGAAAGGTGGCTGTCGTCTCCGTGCCTGTCCTCCCGGCGTCCGGCTCCGGGATGATCTCCTCTATGCCGGCGATAGAGCGCAGAAATCCGATGATACCGCTCTCTGCGGGCAGATAGCGAAAGGCGCCGAACACGTCGGCGGTGAGGAAATCCTCCGAGGTAGTGTATGGCGATTTGCCGTGGATCTCGGCAATGGCTACCAAGGGTGTGCCTCCTTGATCATGAACCGTCGGTCGAGGGATGGGGATTGTTCATCACGACGCCGGCATCATCACGTCGCTATACGATATCAGCAGGTCCGGATTCGCCTCCAACGCCTGCTGCCACAAGATCCTCCCCGGTCCGCGCAAGGACCCGCCGTGGAAAGCGCTCATCATCGCCATATAGACGGCACTCCCCTCCAGATCATCTTCTTCATCCCAATCTCCAGCACAGATTCTGGGATGCGATCGCTGCCAATCACGTCCAGCTCCAACAGCTCGCGGCATAGCTTTTCACAACAGCATCACTCCTCTAGCGGCCAGTTTGCTTCTGAGCCATCCATCGCGGATCATGAATAGCCGCGTCAATCTCGCTACCCGCGATGCGCGCGATCCGGTCCTTGGCGCTGATGGCACGCTCGAACTCGTTAGCGTCAGCGATCTCCTCCGGTCCCCACGTAGTGTACCCACCGAGCAGCCTCAGGGCGGTGTGATAGCGGCCATCCTCTCGCGGCTCGCGCTGCACCAGCCCTCGAAAGGCGGCGTTCAGATCCCCATGGCTCACACACCGCAGCGTCCTACCGAGTTCACGCATCAACCGGCGACGGGCTGCCTCTACCTGGCGCTGTAGAGCAGCTTGCTCCGTGCGATCGGCTTGTGCAACGAGCGCCTCGACGCGCCGA
>SKLG01000440.1 GCA_007123335.1 Anaerolineae bacterium
CGCCACTGGGCGAGGTGGATATTCGCTACGACCGGGGGCTGCTGCTACGCTTTACCCTGCCCGCCGGCGCCTATGCCAGCAACGTGCTCGACGAGCTGATCAAGGCCGACCAGCACCATGAAAAAGATGCCGACCCCGCTTGATATCCACAAGCGGGGGTCGGCATTCTCACGCGAGACCGGTTACTGCTGTATGACGTTGTCGGGCAACTGGCCGGTCTCGTCAGACATCCCCGAGCGAGCCACGCGAGCCAGCACCACGCCCAGCTCGTAGAGCAAATAGAGCGGGATCATGACGATGAACATGTTGATCGGGTCGGGCGTGGGCGTGACAAAGGCGGCGATGATAGAGGTCGCCACGATGGCATATCTGCGCGCTTTGGCCAGCATTTCGGCGGTGACGATATTCAGCTTGGCCAGGAAGAACATGAGCAAGGGCGTCTGGAAGACGATGCCCATCCAGAATAGGACGCGGGTAACAAAGTCGATATAGTTATCCAACGTCCACTGGTTCTGGACGATATGGCTCAAAAATCCTTGCATGAAGGTGATGGCCACCGGCAGCATGATGAGCGCGGCAAAGGCTACACCCCCTGAAAAACAGATCGTCACGCCAGGCAAGAGAAAATAGAGATACTTTTTCTCATGGGGTAGCAAGCCAGGCAAGATAAAGCGAATGACCTGATACACGATGACCGGCATCGATAGCATGGTACCGCCGATGAGGGCGATGCGGAAATAGACCACAAAGGTCTCGGTCGGATAGATCGTCTGCGGAATGGATCCCCCCAGCGGCAGAATCAAGATTTGCAGTGCTTGCGGTGTAAAGGCGACACTAATCGCTGTAGCGATCACAAAGGCGATGGACGCCTTGAAGAGTCGTCCGCGCAGCTCCGCAAGGTGTTCCCATATGGTCAGTTCTTGGTCGGTAGCCGTATTAGTAGCCATCTCAGTAGCCATGATTATTCCTCACTCCGAGAGACGCCGGTGCTCTCCGCCTGTGGCTCGACAGTATCATGATCTGCCGTCTCGACATCCTCAGGCTGCGCCTCGGCGCCATTACCGTCCTGTGGAATGACATTGGCACCTGCGTCCTCTTGAGCACTCGAAGCAGTATCAGTAATAGGATTATCGTCGTCCTCATCATCGTTCACCACCATGGGCCCCATGACGGTGGGCTCGATGAGTTCAATATCTACATCCTCCGGCTCGCGATCCTCAGGCACCAGCAGAGCAGTGTGAATGAGAACCGGGGCCACATGTTCCATTTGTGCAGACGAGGGAGCAAAAGGCGATGCCTCTTGGGTCGTCTTGCTATCCAGCTCGCCCTCTAGAAGGGGAGCGCCAGCGCTCACCATAGCTCGAGCCGGGGCAGGGAATCTCGATCGTCCGGTTGTGCCCTGGACCTCGGCAGCGGCGCCTTCGATGGCCTGCCCGATCTGGCCGGCCTCCTGCTGAAGTTCGGTAGCCGTGCCTTCCAGCACATTGCCGATCTGCTGGGCTTCTTCCTGGACCTCGGTGGCCGTGCCTTGCAGCACGTCGCCGAGCTCGCCGGCTTCGCGCTTGGCCTCATCCAGAGCTTCTTGAAGCTCCTCAAGGCTCAGCGCCTCGCGAAACTCTTGAGACATGCTGTCGGTCTGCTGACGCAACTTGGCCACCATGCGCCCCAGTTGCCCGGCCAGCTCAACCATCTTTTCTGGGCCGACAACCAGTGCGGTGATCACCAAGATCGCAATGATCTCGCCAGTACCTATTCCAAACATTAGCTGATGGGACCTCCCGATCAACTCTGATGGTTCAACGATAAAGGTGTATCATGTGGTGCATGGCGCAGGTCCCTTGATAGTCAGTCGCCGCCGGGGCTCGGAGCGTGCTGAGAGGTCTTTTCGCGGTCCAAATGCGCGAGGATGCTCTGTTGATGGGTCATCAAAGTACCCAGGACACCATTCACAAAGCGCCCCGAACTCTCGCTGCCAAAAAGCTTGGCCAACTCGACGGCCTCATTGATGGCAACCTTGGACGGTGTTTCTTCACTAAAAGCGAGCTCAAAAGTCGCCAAACGCAAAATAGCCCGATCCACTGGCGCAATCTGGTCGATAGGCCATTCGGGTGCAATACGTTCCAGGATGGCATCCAGCGTTTCGAGGTGCTGCAACACGCCATCCACAAGGCGACGGCAGAACGCTTCGCCCTCGGCGGCCAATTGCTGATCCGTCAGCCGCTCGCGAAGGGCCTTGCCCGGATGATGTCCGGTCACGTCCACCTCAAAGAGCACCTGAAAGGCCATGATCCGCGCTCGTCGTCTGACCTTCACCGATTCACCCCGCTCGCCACGCTATTCTTCGTTCTCAATCAAGGTTTCAACATCCTCGATGTGAACATTCACGGCGAGCACCGGCATGCCGATCATATCTTGAATGGCCCGTGATACCCTCGCCTGGATCTCACGCCCCAGCTCATAGAGGTTGACGTTCTTGGCGGCGGTGATGTGCAGATCCACCGAGACGGCATCATCCACGACCTGGATGCGCACGCCATCTCCGGCGCTCTTGCCTTTGAGCCAACGATTCACATCGCTGGGCAGGGCACGGTGCATGGCCACAACTCCTGACACGGCCAGAGTCGCCAAACGGGCGCTGGTGGCCAGCACCTGAGGCGAAATGCGCACGGCTCCCAGTCTGTTTGCCATGTTGTGCCTCCCGCTTATGCTGGCAACGCGCACAAGGCCCGATGCCGGGCCTGTGGCCTCGTCGCCGGGAAATGACAAGGGCCGCGTCGAGCATCAGACGCCCTTGCACGAGCCATCTGTATCGCGACCCTATTCGTTCTCGACCTCAAGCACCTGCACGCCAGCATAGCTGCCACAGGAGGGGCATACATGATGGGGCATATGCATCTCGCGGCATGACTGGCACACGACCAACTTGGTCGGCTTGAGGGCGTGATGGGCACGTCGGCGCCGCGTACGACCCCTGGACTGTTTTCTTTTAGGTAGAGGTGTCATGGTTCAGTTCCTTTCAATGAGCATTCCCCTCAAAGGGGTTGATTTATTCTTGATCTGGCTGGTCCAACAACTGGGCCAGGGCCGAGAGCCGAGGGTCGATCACATCCCTTTGGCAACCACAAGGTTCAAGGTTCAAGTTCTTGCCGCAAATAGGACAAAGCCCTTCGCAATCCGAACGGCACAAACCTGGCGAAGTGCCAGCCACAATGACATACTGACGCAAGACTTCGCTCATATCCAGCATATGGTGCTCGTCGATGATCAGCTCGGGCTCATCCTCGTCGGTAATGGGCAACGTGGCGCCGGTATCAATATCGATGGAAGGGATAAACTCTTCTTCGATCTCAAACTCGACCTCTGTAGCCATCGGCTCCAGGCAACGCCGGCATATCTGCTGGATGTTCATTTGAGCATTGCCCGTCACCAGAATACCTTTAGGGGTGCGCACAAAGAGCAACTCGCCCTCTACATGGGTAACCCCTGGATTGAGCGCGTCGATGTCGCGAAGGTCGCCCGATATCGTACGCCGACGCGACGCGCCAACGCCCTCTTTGAGCAATTGAGCGACATTATATATCATGGTAACCTCTTGTTAACGTTCTAGTTTCCCTACAATTATATCTGTAGGGGGCATAGATGTCAAAAAAATGAGTAGCCAGCCCAACGTAACGTCGCTCTCTGGCCAAAAGAGAGCACACGGTGCCTTTCTAAGGCAATAGTGCGCACTGTTTCGGCACCCCTGCTATCTTGGTGCCTCTGGCACGGGGGCGTTCGCCCGGCTGCTCTGGTCCGAGACGGTGCCCTGGCGCCGATTCTAACCATAAAGGAGTTCTCGTCTGTGTCCAAACAAGAGATGTCGCCTAGCAGGTACCGTCGTCTGTGGCGCGGCCTCAAGGCCACCGCGCCGCTGGCTCTGGGCGTGGCCCCCTTTGGCGTCGCCTTTGGCGCCGTGGCCGATGGGGCCATGGCCGGCTGGCAGGCGATGTTCATGTCCTCGACGGTCTTTAGCGGCACCGCCCAGTTCGTCTGCGCCAGCATGCTGGCGCAGGGCGCGACCGCCGTGCCCATCGTGCTCACCGGCGTGCTGATCAACATGCGCATGTTGCTGATGAGCGCCGCCATCACCCCCCACGTCAAGGATGCGCGCCCGGCGCTCTATCCGCTGCTGGCCCATCTGCTCACCGACGAGAGCTTTGCCGTGAGCATGGCCGAGTTTGAGGCGCGCTCCGGCGACCCCTGGTTTTACGTCGGCTCGGGGTTGGCCATCTGGGGCATCTGGCAGCCGGCGACACTGATCGGGCTGTTCTTTGGGGCCGCCATTCCTCAGGGCGTGGGCCTCGAGTTCGCCCTGCCGGCCAGCCTCATCGTGCTCCTCTTTTTGCTGCTGCGCGATCGCCTTCAGGTGGCCACCGCGATGGGTGCCGCGCTGCTCTGTATCGCGCTGCGCCCGCTGGTGTCAGGCACCTGGAGCGCCACCGTCGCCACACTGGCGGCGGCCACCCTGGCCATGGTCCTCAAGGGAGCGCGGCGATGAGCGCGGCGACAAGCGCTGGCACGCACACGGTAACGTGGCTGATCGTAGCGCTGGCGGCGGGCACGCTGATCTGGCGCCTGCTACCGCTGGCGGCGCTCAGCCGGACGAGCCTGCCGCGCTGGGCGGAGGAATGGCTGCGGCTGGTGCCGGGAGCCATCCTCGCCGCATCGCTGGCCCAGAGCCTGCTGGTGCAGGAGGAGCAACTGACCCTCACCTGGCGCAACCCTTATCTCCTCGCCGCTCTGCCGGCGTTTTTGGTGGCCTGGCGCACCCGCAACGTGCTGCTGACCATGGCGTGCGGCATGGCCGGCTTTGTGGCCTCCAACTACTTCTTGCGGCTCCTCTGAGCCAGCCCCTACTCGATAGGCACAGCGTGCCTCTCAACATAATCCGACACGCGCCGGTCGGGGCGCCGCGTCAAGTAATAGAACGCCTCGGCGTATTCCAGCCCATGGGCCTCGCCGAGGGCGCGGTATTCGTCGAGCTGAAAGAGGCGGATATAGGCGCGGTCGGCCTCCTCATCGCTGCCGTCGAGGGCGGGCAGGCGCAAGCCACGGGCGGCCAGCTCGTCGCGCAGGCGTGAGCCCTGGGAGCCACCGGGCCCTTGCGACTTGTTGGCGCTGATGGCGGCGACCTTTTGCGCCATCCAGGGGCCGATATCGACGACGCGGTTGTAGGGCTGCCCCTCTCTGGCCACCCAGTAGTAACGCTCGGTTACCGATTTGGGCTTGAGCCCGGCGGCCAGGTGTTCGGGATAGTCCTTGTCCATCCCCGCCATCCAACACGCCGCCTCTACCGCCTGGCCGGTGATGGTGTGGTCGGGGTTCTCCTCGTCCTGGCCCCAGGGGTTAAAGGTGAACACGGTATCCACCTGGAGCAGGCGAAATAAAAAGATCAGCCGCGCGCGCAGCTCCAGCGGTGACGCCTCATCGAGGCGATGGTTGCGGTAGCTCAGGTGAAAGATCCCCTTGAACCCCAACGCCTGGGCCAACGTCTCTACCTCACGCTCGTTACTGAGCACCGTCTCGCCGATGCTGGGCGTGGGGCCGCACTTTTCGTCGTTGGTGGTCTGGATCAGGTAGGCGTCATAGCCCTCGGCGATGAGCTTGGCCACCGCGCCGGCGCAGAAAAAGGGGATGTCGTCGGCGTGAGCCTGCACGGCGGCCAGCACCTTGCCGCGATGGGGCTGCCCCTGGGCAGGGCGCTCGATGACCACCTGCCCCTGCGACACGCCATGGTGCTCGATACGTCCCATAATCCTATACTCCTTCCGTCGGGTCCGGCTCCTCTGGCCGGTGTTGACGGCGCAACAGCGCCGCGCGGGTGATGGCCTCGTCGCCAAAGCGGTCGCGGATCTCGTCCAACGCCTGATTCAGGCGGATGCGCCGCTGGTCGTCGCGCTCAAAGAGGGTGAGCTGGTAGCCGGCCTCGTCCAGCAGCCCATCCACCCCCACTCCCAGCAGACGCAGCGGGCGCCCGGCCGTCCAATGGGCATCCAGGAGACGTCGGGCCGCTTCATAGATAGCCTCGGGCTGATCGGTGGGTTGCGCCAGGGTCTCCTGGCGGGTCTGGGTGACGAAATCAGGATCGCGCAGCTTGATGCGCACCGTCTGCGCCACCCAGCCGCGACGGCGCAAGCGTGCGGCCACCGCCTCGCTCATGCGCAGCATGGTGCGCTCCAAGAAGAGGCGGTCGGCGACATCGTGGGCAAAGGTCTGTTCCTGGCTGATGGACCGCCGCTCGCTACCTGGCTGGACGGGGGAATCATCCAGCCCCTGAGCGCGACGCCACAGGCCGCGACCGTGACGCTCGCCGAGGGTGCGCACGGCGCGCTCCTCGTCCCAGGCGGCCAGATCGCCAATGGTGGCGATGCCCAACGCCCGCAGCCGGCGCCCGGTGACCTGACCCACGCCCCACAGTGTCTCAATGGGCCGTGGCGCCAAAAAGGCGGCCTCCTCCCCCTGGGGCACGAGCACCAGCCCCTGAGGTTTGCCGGCGTCGCAGGCGATCTTGGCCACCAGGCGATTGGCGGCGATGCCCACCGAGATGGGCAGCCCCTGCTCTTCGCGCACACGGCGCTGAATGAGCCGTCCGATGGCCTCGGGCGGCCCCCAGAGGCGCTCGCAGCCGGTCACATCGAGAAAGGCCTCGTCGATGGAAATCTGCTGCACCGCCGGGGTGATCTCGTAGAGGATATCCATCACGGCGTGGGAGTGCCTGCTATACTCTTGATGGCGCCCCGGGACGACGATGGCCTGAGGACAGAGGCGCAGCGCCTGGGCCATGGGCATGGCCGAGCGCACGCCGTAGGCCCGCGCGGCATACGACGCAGAGGAGACCACGCCGCGACCCTCGGGCCGCCCACCGACGACCAGCGGCTTGCCGCGCAGCGCCGGGTTGAGCAGTTCCTCCACCGAGGCGAAAAAGGCATCGAGGTCGACGTGCATGATCCAGCACGCAACCGCAGGCCCGCCAGTGGTCACACAGCCACCTCGACGTGTTTACCCATCCTCAGGCTCAAAGACGGTCAGCTCGACCTGTAGGAACTCAAAAACGGCGTCGGGCAGGTCGGCATCGGCGCGATAGCGATAGTCGATGATCCGCGCCTCCAAGCGCAGAGAGAGGGTCTCCAACTCGATGACCGCGCCGGGCCGGGCCACGATCAGCTCGCCCTTTTCCTCCAACCGCTGGCGCAGTTCGTCGTCGTCCAGGACCAGATCGCTGACGATGACTTTGGAGACGGTGCGGATATCGCCCTTGTCAAAGAGCCAGACCTCAAACGCGTCGATCTGCTGCCCCCCCTCATCGACCTCGAGGATATCGGCCACGCTGAGGCCGCACTCGCCGAGAAACTCGCCGTCGCTCGACTCGATGCTATAGGATACATCGAGGTCATCGTCGCCATACTGATATTCGGCCTCGAAACGGACGACGGCATTATCTGGCAACAAAGGCGTGGGCCGACTGGGCGAGGTCGCAACGGGGCTCACCGTCGGCCGATCCTCCTGCTGGTCCAACGCCTCCCAGGCATACTCGGCCTCGTCCTCCTCCACAGCGTGTATAACCTGGGGAGCTGCAGGGGATGAGGACGCAGGCGGCGCCTGCTGCGGGGGAAAGGGCGGCGGCGCGTGGCGCTGCTCCTCAAAGCGATCCTCGGCAACCGGCTCGTTGGCGCGGGGCGTGGTCGCGCTGTATCCCGGCCCTCGGGTGGCGTGGTAAGGGGGACTCTGCGCCGTGGCCATGCTGCCACTGATGATCGTTACCGCTAACCAGATGATGAGGACCAACCCGATGAAAAGGGCCAGGATCGAGCCGGCGATCAGCAAGCCATTGGACATCCCCGGCGGGATGACGCTCGCCGGCGGGCGCACCGCCACCTCCTCTCCGGTGGGCTGCGGCAAATCGAGGGACTGGGCCATGCGCCGCAGACGCAGCGCACCGGCGGTGTCCTCGGCGCGATCGCGGTTGACGGCGGCCTGCTCGATGAGGTTGGCCACCCATTGCCAATCGGTCTGCTCGTCGATCAGAGCCGAGAGCCGCTGACGGGCCACGTCTACGTCTCCGGTGACGGCGAGGGAGTCAGAGGCCATGATCACCCAGGAGAACTGGTGTTGCAGACGCATATCGGAGGGGTCGGTGTCGTACCAGGTGACGGGCCACACCCGCCAGCCCATAAAGAGGCCGACACCGATACCGACGAGGATCGATAACGCAATGATGGGCAAGACCAATCTGCGCGCACCGTTCATGTAACGCCTCTCCTTTCGTCAGCCCCCTTTTGGGCGGTGGGACCAGCGGCGATCCTGGCAAGCCATGCCATCGGAGCGACCGTGTTGGCGCATTCTACTATTAGGGCCACGGCTTTTCAATCTTGTTGTCACTGGAGTGTAATCGCTTTGAGCTTTGGGTGCAAAGTGGTATAATGGAGACAGAACATATGTGCGCACGGAATCATGAGCGCATGGGAGGATTCGCGATGTATTGGAATAACGGCCCACGTAGTGAGACATACCTTCGCGCAGATCTTGCGGACATCCTCAAAGCCATCGCCCGCGCCGGGGCTGGACCGACGCGAAGCAGCATTACCCTTCGGGAGGCGGATTACGCCGACGGATTTCGGGCGGCCATTGAGGCTATGGCTGCTGCCCTTGGGTTGCCCGTCGATCTGCCAGCGCCTAGAAAGCGGGTACAACAGAAGGATTTGAGATTGCCGTCAGGACGGTGAGAGGCCCACATATCTACGCAAAGCCATCAAAGCCTGCACTACGTCGGCAGTGAGTGGATAGCTGGCAGTCCGTGGATCATGAGCAAGGCATTCTAGGATCCGACGCAATACCTCTCGTTGCATATCGGCATCAGACATCTTCATTTCTCGAGCGATGCGGTAGGCATCTGCGATGACAGACAGCGTGTCGCGGTAAGTGCTCGCCTTCGCTAGCTCCATGTCACTGCCAATTCTCGCCCAATTCGCAGCCTGAAGCAGCCTGTCATCCGGCTGCACATCGAGTACGGAGACGCGGCTGACTCGAATACCATAGGTATTGAGTCTGGCGTTAGCATTCGCTCGCACTTGCTGGCTCAAAGCATCGACGGATGCGGGTCCGAGGATGCCGTCGAGCCTATAGTTAACCACGGCCTGACGTAGGCTTCGCTCAATCTCCTCTTGAACAGCCTTTTTCCATTCCGGCATCTCGGTGCACATTCTGAGGATCATGTTCCGTTCAGCGGTTGCCATCGGTATCTCGCCACGAGCGGTCTTGGGCGATACCGCTATGCCATAGGTTACCGAGAGTTCCACCTGCGTGGGGATGCGTTCGGCGGTGAGAATGTGGTCGTAGGTCAGCGTCTCTTGGCAGGGCCGCAGATCGAATAGATGACGCACATATTCCCAAGCATCGGTATTGATAAAGCCCGGCCCGCTGACCCGCGTGTATCGAGCGCCCCGGTAAAAGACAGCAGCGCTACAGCGCACAATCACAAAGCGAGGTCCAGTGATGGACGCATCGTCTACGTCATGCGGTAGGATTGTGTGGCCGTCTTCAATAATATGAACACCACGACTCAATCCGAGTAGCATCTTGATGATGGTACCAATGGCAATGGACGAACTCATTCCATAGAGCGGAGCTATGGTCGAGGCTAGAACTACAAGGCTCACAGCTGCTCCGGAGAGCAGACTTAACGTGATGATGACAAAGACATCCCGATCTGTAGGAGCCACAAGAAATATTCGCAGGAGCATATAGAGAGCTGCTAGCGCTACTACCCCTATCAGAAGTCTTCTGATCGTCTGGAAATGAGCTTGTAGCATATTGGCCTCCCGGAGTGGCTATTCGCAGACCAAAGAGGCGAGCATAGATCAGCAGTTCGATGGCAATAGTATAATAGCAGCCCAGCCCGATAGCAAGCACTGCGTAAAGACGGCCTTTACGCAGCGCCCGGCGTCGCCGATCCGGCCACCGGCACCTTCTCCACGGCGGTGAGCATCCGACATCCGCTCTCCTCCACCACCACCATGTCCTCGATGCGCACGCCGCCCCAGCCGGGGATATAGACGCCGGGCTCGACGGTGAGGACGCTGCCCGCCGGCAGGTCTCCCTCGGCCAAAAAGCTGGCCCGTGGCTCTTCATGGATGGCCAGGCCCACGCCGTGGCCCAGCCCGTGGCCGAACTGGCCCTCGTATCCGGCGGCATAGAGGATGCGCCGGGCGATGGCGTCGGCCTCCACGCCCGACATCCCGGCATGAATGCCCTCCTCGGCGGCGAGCTGGGCCTCGAGCACCTTGTCCCACACCTCGCGATAGCGGGCGTCGGCGCGGCCCACGCAAAAGGAGCGGGTGAGGTCCGAGCAGTAGCCGTCCACCACGCAGCCCATGTCGATCACCACCGGATCGCCGAGCCCGATCTCGCGCCCGCCGGTGACGGCGTGGGCCATGGCGCCGTGCGGCCCCGAGGCGACGATGGTGGGGAAGGAGAGGCTCTCGGCGCCACGGGTGCGCATGGCCACCTCCAGCTCCCAGGCCACCTCGCGCTCGGTGAGGCCGGGGCGAATCCACTCCATGATGTGGGCCATGGCCTCGTCGGCCAGGCGCACGGCGGCGTTGATGGCGGCGATCTCGTCGTCATCCTTGACCACCCGCAGCCCCTCGACGATGTTCTCGGTGGGATGCCATTCGATGGCGTCACCCAACGCCTCGCGCCAGCGATCATAGGTCTGCACCGTAACGGCGTGTCGCTCAAAGCCCAGCGTCCGGTATCCCCGCTGACGGACCAGCTCGGCCAGCGCCGCATGCGCCGCGCCGGTGACCTCGACCAGCGCGCACATGGGCGCCTGCTGGCGCACCTGCTCATAGTAGCGAAAATCGGTGAGCATCGAGGCCTGGGCCTCGTCGATGACCAACACCCCGGCCGAGCCGGTAAAGCCGCTGAGATAGCGACGGTTTTCGGGCTGGGTGATGATTAACGCATCATAAGGCTGGGCGGCCATGATCTCGCGCAAGCGCGCCAGGCGATCGTTCATTGGGTTGCTCCGTTCATCGTGCTCGGCGGCTCACTCGCCGCGAAAGGGGACCTGAAGACGCTCCTCCTCGATCAGCGTGACGAGGATGCGCACGGTGCGCTCGACGACATCGCCACAGCGCTTCTCAGCCTCGGGCTGCGTATCGCGAAGCGGCTCGCAGATCGTCTCGCCAAACTCTTCCAGGAACTGCTCGCGGAATCGCTTGGCCAGAGCATAAACCCGCTCGTCGTCCTCTTTGGCCGACACACGGCCCCACAAGGCGCCGAGGAGCAACACACCCCCGGCCAGGGCGCCGCACAGCTCCAACCGACTGCCGCCCACGCCGCCGCCAAAGGTATCGCTGGCCCGCACCAGAACGTCGGGCAGAGGGTTCATATAGTGTTCGCCCACGGCGATCACCACCGACTCGGATCAATGGTGCCCGGCCAGATAGGCGTCCCTGGCCTTTGCGGACACCTCCTCGATCACGGCAACGCGCTCTTGGTCGGCCATCTTTTTCTCCTTTGATGAGATATACGGATGTACGATTAGCCCATGTCGCTACGGTAGACCAGGCCGGCTCCCGCCGCCGACTGACAGGGAAAGACGGTGGCCGTCAGCCCCGTGCGCTGCCGATAGCCTCGGGTGACCGCCTGGGCAAAGGCCGCGACCTGCTCCTGCGCCACCACGGCCACGATGCACCCGCCCCACCCGGCGCCGGTGAGCCGCGCGCCGACGGTTCCCGGCACCCCGTTGGCCAAATCCACCAGCGCCTCGATCTCGGGGGTGCTGATCTCATAGTCGTCGCGGGCGCTGGCATGGGCTTGAGCGAGGAGCCGGCCAAAGGCGGCCATATCTCCCGCTTCTAGCGCCTCGACGCTGGCGAGAACGCGCCGGTTCTCGCTATGTACGTGGCGACAGCGACGCCGCACATAGAACCGATCGGTGTCGGGGGTGGCCGAGGTGGGTCCCGCCGGACCATCCAGAATGGTATCGGGATCGATGCCCAACCGCAACAGCTCATCGCGGTGGATCACCTCGGGCAGCAATGGCTCCAGCTCGGCCCAGGGCACCACCTGCACGTCGCGCAGGTGGGTGATCGACGCCTCCGGCTGATGCCGCTGCAACAGGCGCACGCCGATGCGCCCCTCGGCGACGCGCCGGTTAAAGAGCGGGCCGGTGTTGTGATGGCGCACACCGCTATCGACCACCAGCACCGCATAGCCCCCGGCGCCGATGGAGACATGGCGATAGTCATATGCGTTGGCGCCACCATCCGCACGCGGCCGGCAATCGAGAAAGAGGGCGTGGTCGCGGCGCGCCAGGATCGAGATGAACTGATCCATGATCCCGCCACGGGTGCCGACATACCACTCGGCGCGCCCGCAGGCATCGGCCAGCTCTGGGCCGGCGAGATCGATATCGTTCAGCGCGACCAACGCCACGGCGGTGGCGACGGTCAGCGCCGAGGAGGAGGAGAGCCCGGCGCCGCGAGGCACCCCAAAAGGCGGCGCGCCGTCCACCAGGCCATCAAAGCCGCTCAAGCCGGGACCATATTCCTGCTCCAGCAACTGGGCCGGCCCCTGGGCATAGTTGGCCCAATCGCCGAGGCTCGCGCGGGGGATGTCCTGGGCGATATCGAAGCGCCTGTCGCCATAGCCCTCCTCGATGTTGCTCAGGCGCACCGCGCCGTCGTCGCGGGGGCGTGCCAGAAGCAGGACATCCTTGTCCAGCGCCATGGGCAGCACAAAGCCATGGTTATAATCGGTGTGCTCGCCGATGAGATTCACCCGCCCCGGCGCATGAAAGACGCACACCTGGCCCGGCCCATAACGCTCCTTAAAGGCGTCCAGCGCCCGCCGATAGCGGGCAGCTTGCGCGGCCTCGGCAGCGGCGCCATAGGTCTGGCGCAAGGCAGAGATCATATCCATCGTCAGCATCGCCACCCTCCCTCACACGCGATCCGGGCGCTCCGCGCTATTCGAAAATGCCCACGCCATAGGCCTCCCCATCAGCGAGGCTATAGACCACGATGCGATCCGCCGAACCGCGCTCTAGCGAGGAGGGGATCTGAAACAAAAAGAACTCGGCGTCATAGGGGCGGTCCTCCAGCTCGATCAGGACGTGAGCAGGATCGTCCAGCTCATCGCCCTTGACGAGACGAATGTCCGCTTGAGAACCTTTGCCGTCGTAGGTAAAGCCCTGTATAATCAGCGTTTGAAGCCCGGCGACGATCGCTTTGCCGGATACGCCATGCGCGCCGCTGAGGTGCGCGACGCTGCCCACCTGCCGAAAGGTCTCTTCCGGCGCCACCTCGTTGGGTGTGGGGAAGGGTGACGACGCGGGCCTATTGGCTTCTGCGTCCACGGTGGCCGTCGGTGGAACGGTAGGCACCGGCGTCGCGGTGGGCTCGACGATCTGCGCCGCCGGGACGGGCGTCGGCGGAGTCGGAGGGCTGCAAGCAGATAGCACTAGCAAGAACATGATCAGCATTAGGTGGGTGAACCGTTTCATCCTCGGCTCCATTCGTCTATTAGGCGTCAACCGTCATCGATTATACCGGAAACAGATCAGGCTTCCAATGAGCATAAAACGACACGCTCTTCGAGGGCGTGTGCCGAACAGGAATCGCGTATGGCGCCCACGATAGCCATTCTCGGCGCAGGGCCGGCGGGGCTGGCCCTGGCGCTCAAACTGCGTCAGCGCCCCGATCCTCCGCGGGTGGTGGTGATCGAGGAGGAGCCGCAGGTCGGCGGGCTGGCGACCAGCTTTCTCCACGAGGGCATCCCCTTTGACTATGGCAGCCGCTACCTGAGCGACGCCGTGCGCGCCGACATCCTGGCCGATGTGCAGGCGCTGCTGGGGGAGGATCTGCTCTATCGCCAGCGGCAGGCCCGCGCTCTGATAGAAGGCCGCTTCCTCGACTATCCCATCGATACGCGGGACCTGATGAAAGAGATGCCGCTCAAATTCGCGCTGCGCTTTGGGCGAGACCTGCTCTCCGCCCCGACGCGGCGTATGCAGCCCAATGCGACCTCTTATGCGGAGGTGCTGCTCAGCAGCTTGGGGCCCACGCTGTGCGAGGCCTTTTACTTTCCCTTTGCCCAAAAGCTGTGGGGCCTGCCGCCGGACGAGCTGGCGGCGGGGCAGGCGCTCCGGCG
>SKLG01000236.1 GCA_007123335.1 Anaerolineae bacterium
AGCGGCAACTCCACCGGCTGTCCCGTCTCCCCCGAGCGATAGGCGGCGACGATGATCTCCAGCGCCTTGCGCCCATCCTCGCCTGTGACGGGAGGCTTGCCATCCTCCAGCACCGCCTGGGCAAAATGCTGGATCATCTGCTCGCGATCCCCCTTGGGGCCGGCCACCTTTAGCTCGCTCCAGGCGTTGAGGATGCCGCCCTCGGGCACCTCAGTGCGATAGATCAGCGGAGGGTCCGAAAGAATGATCTGCCCCTTGGTGCCATAGATCCGTGGGCCGCGAACGTCCTGGTGGGCGCCACCGCGCATGACCGAGCCGGCCTGGATCACCCCGACGGCGCCGTTAGTATAGCGCAGCGTCGCCGCCAACGTGTCCTCCACCTCCACCGGCGTGGCCAGCGTGCCATACTCGGCGTATACCCGCTCCACCTGCAAGCCGGTCACCCAGTTGACGGTATTGATATCGTGCACCAGGTTCATGATCAAGATGCCGCCGCCTGAGCGCGCTTTGGACTGTCGCCAGGTGGTGCTCACCCGCTGGGTATAGCCGCCGCGCCAGTAGTGCTCGGGCTTGTCGCCCAGCGCCATCATGCGCACGGCAATGATCTCGCCCAGCAACCCGGCGCGGATCATGTCCCGCGCCATCGCGGCGCCGGCGTCAACCTGAGCCAGAAAGGCCACCCCAAGTTTGACCCCTGCATCCTCGCAGGCGGCGATGAGCGCGTCGGCCTCATCGAGGCTTGTGGCGATGGGCTTTTCCACCAGCACGTGCTTGCCAGCCTGGGCGGCCTTGATCCCCAGCGGCGCATGCAGGTCATGCGGTGTGGCGATATAGATGGCATCCACATCGGGATTGGTCAGCAACGTATCGGCATCGGTAGTGGTAGGCACATCATAGAACTCGGCCAAGTCGCTCAGCACCTCTGGGCGCGTATCCATCAGCATGGCCACCGAGGCGTTGCTCGCTGCGCTGATCCCGATGCAGGTCTGCACCGAGATCTCGCCACAACCGATAACGCCAAAACGTACGCTCATAGCCATCGCTCCATTTCTCCTTCGTAGACGAGTCTTTTAGCCATACGGCGCAAGAATCCGCCCTGGCACATCGGCGGCATTCTACCAAGATTTAACGCTGTCCACAACAGGCCGGGCTCTGCGCGATCTGCGGCCGGCCAGAACCCTTCGAGCGAGAGGATGACCCTACGAATCGCCCTTCTCTAGGGGTTTGGAGCTTTTGTTCACCCAATAACCGGAATACACATTATGAAGGTGATGCTTAGCTTGACAAGTCAAGTAGTAGGGTATACTATTATCGAAGCAGCTTCCAATATACTCAACATAGGAATAGCCCGGGGGCAGCCCGGTCGCGAATTGGCTCGTGCGCTGATTGAGCTATCCTGGCGATGTGGGCTTGTTATTATGTCAACGGGCACCTATGGCTGGTGGCGAGACTGGCCAGCCATCATAGGCATCTGCATTGCAGAGGGAGGTGGTCACGCGGTCTTGCAGGATGGCCGCAACGTCGGCCAGCGCAGCGGAATGCCGCATCCGCAGCGGTTTTGGCACTGGTGTCTTTAGGCATCGGAACATCGCAGAGGAGAAGACAATGTTCAAGAGCAAAAGATGGTGGGCTACCGTCACGACCTTGCTCGTGGCCGTAGCCATGGTGCTCTCGGCCTGCGCGGCTCCACAACCTCAAGTCGTGACCCAGGTGGTCGAAAAAGAGGTCGAAAAGGTCGTCGTTGAGACGGTCGAGGTAGAGGTCGAGGTAGAGCGAGAGGTCGAAAAGGTCGTCGTTGAGACGGTCGAGGTAGAAGTAGAGAGAGAAGTCGCCCGGAGGCTGGTGGGTGCGTGGGTCGACTCGGTGATCGTGGTCGAGGAGCCCTCGTCCGACGCCGGCGTCACACGCCTCGAAGTGGGCGAGCTCGATGTCTATGCCTACACGATCTCGAACCCCGAGATCTTTCGCCGAGTAGAAGATTCGGCCGCCATCGAGTACGATCGATCCTTTGGCTCCTACAACGAGCTGAGCTTTAACCCGGTAGGCCCAGTGTTCGAGGGCACAGGCAAGCTCAACCCCTTTAGCGTACCTCGCGTGCGCGAAGCCATGAACTGGCTCATCGACCGCGAGTACATCACCCAAGAGATCATGGGTGGCATGGGCGCTCCACGTTGGTTGCCCTTTAACAACGCCTCGAACGACTATGCCAAGCTCGCCGACGTGGCGCGCAGGCTCGAGTTCACGTACGCCTACGATATGGACCGGGCGAGCACCGTCATCGGTGAAGAGATGGAAGCGCTGGGCGCCGAGTTGGTGGACGGCCAGTGGCAGTATGAGGGCGAGCCGGTAGAGATCATTGTGCTCATCCGCACCGAGGACGAGCGCCGTGACATCGGCGACTATGTGGCCAACCAGTTAGAGGATATCGGCTTTACCGTCACCCGCGACTATAAGGCAGCGGGCGATGCGTCGCCGATCTGGCTGCGTGGCAACCCGGGCGATGGCTTGTTCCACATCTACACCGGCGGCTGGATCACCACCGTCGTGCCGCGGGACCTGGGCGACAACTTTGCCTTCTTTTACACCGACATGGGGCTCCCCTTCCCGCTCTGGCAGAACTATACCAACGAACCCGAGTTCTACGAGTTGGCCGAGCGGCTGGAGAACCGCGACTTTTCCACCCTCGACGAGCGCTTGGAGATGATGTCCAGGGCGTTGGAGCTGTCCTTTGAGGACTCGGTGAGGATCTGGTTGGCCGATCGGGCCAGCATCACCCCGCGCCGGGCCGAGATTCAAGTAGGCGCCGACCTCTACGGTGGCGTCAGCGGTTCGTGGCTGTGGGCGTTCACACTGCAGCGTGAGGGCGTGGCCGGCGGCGAGATGACCATCGGTATGCCCAGCATCCTCACCGAGCCGTGGAACCCCATCGCTGGCACCAACTGGATCTATGACATGATGCTCATTCGCGGCACTGGCGAGATGGCCTACATGCCCGATCCCTACACCGGCCTCTACTGGCCGCAGCGGATGGAGCGTGGCGAGGTCGTCGTCCAGGAAGGGCTGCCCGTAGGCAAGGAACTGGGCTGGGTCGATCTGGAGTTCGCATCCGAGATCGTCGTGCCCGAGGACGCCTGGGCGGACTGGGACGCGGCAGAGCAGCGCTTTATCACCGTCGGCGAAATGCATGACGAGTCGATCACGGCGCTACGCAAGAGCACCGTCTACTATCCGGACGACCTCTATGACACGGTCAAGTGGCACGATGGCAGCGCGTTCTCGGCGGGTGACGTGGTGATGGCCATGATCCTCACCTTCGATCGCGCAAAAGAGGACAGCCCGGTCTTTGACCAGGCCGCTGTCGCTACGTTTGATTCCTTCATGTCCGCCTTCAAGGGCGTGCGCATCGTCTCAACCGATCCGCTGGTCATCGAGACCTACAGCGATCTCTACAACCTCGATGCCGAGCTGAACGTCACCACTTGGTGGCCATACTATGCGCAGGGCCAAGGCGCATGGCATCAGCTAGCTCTGGGTCTGTTGGCCGAGGAAAAGGAAGAGGCTGCCTATAGCGCCGCCAAGGCCGATGAGCTCGAGGTCGAATGGCTGAGCTTTATCGCCGGCCCCACGATCGCCATCCTCGATGCGCAACTGCAAGAGGCCCTCGCTGGGAGCTATATCCCCTACGAGGCGACACTGGGCGAGTTCGTCACGGCAGAGGAGGCTCAGGCACGCTTTGAGAACCTCAATAATTGGAAAGACGAGTATGGACACTACTGGATCGGCACCGGACCGCTTTACCTCGAGCGCGCCTTTACCGTGGAAAAGACGGTCTCGCTCAAGCGCAACGCCGACTACCCCGATTCTTCGGACAAGTGGGTGCGCTTTGCCGAGCCGATGCTGGCCGACGTCTTTGTCGATGGCCCGTCGCGCGTGACCATGGGCGCGCAGGCCGTGTTCGACGTCGAGGTTACCTTTAACGACGAGCCCTATGCCATCAGGGACATCGATCAGGTGCGCTACCTGGTCTTTGACGCCACGGGTGAACTCGCCATTGTAGGCGACGCCGAGGCGGTAGATGATGG
>SKLG01000439.1 GCA_007123335.1 Anaerolineae bacterium
CCGATGCGCCCGCCTTTGTAGAGGTACTCGAGCGTCTCTACGGCAAAGATGATGCGTTGTTGTTCCGAGACATCCCTGGCCACGGCGGCCACCTCCTCCAACGAGGCGCCGGATAGGATGGCCCTCTGCGCCGCCTCTACCGCCATCAGATGGCTGGCGGCCGCCGACTGGGTGTCCACGATCTCGACGGGGATATCGACCTCTTGCCGGGCCAGAGTGGCCGAGTTGATGGTGCCACTGATCCCCGAGGAGAGATGGATGGAGACGATGCCGCTGGCTCCGGCGGCCATCAGCTCCTGGTAACAGGTCTGAAAGTCGCCAACCGACGGCTGGGAGGTGGTGGGCAGCGTCGACATCTGGGGTAGACGCTGATAGAACTCGTCCCCCTTGATGTCCACGCCATCGCGCAGGGTGTCGTCACCCATCTTGAGATAGAGGGGGACGACGCGCAGGTTCTCGTGCTGGGCGACATAATCGTCGGACAATCCAGGTGTGCTGTCGGAGACAAGGCCGATAAAAGACATGGCTGCACCTCTTTGAAGAAGGAACGAATAAGGCGGAATAAACCCACGGGACATAACCCCGTGAGCGCCCAGAAGTTGCGGTTCAATTTCCGCCATCGGCCCAGATCGATGGCGGATGTCTAGCCGCCTGTGTCTAGAACCCCTCCATCACTGTGAGATCGACGATGCCATAGGCCAGGGCGCTGATGGCCTGGAGCAGGCCGAGGCGGTTGCGGCGCAGGTCCATATCCTTGTCCATGACCAGCACCTCGTCAAAGAAGCGGCGGATGGCCGGTTGCAGCGCCACGAGGGCGGTGAACAGAGCGTCGGCGCTTTGCTCGCTGGCGACCTGGACCTGGGCCTGCTCATAGGCCTCGTAGAGGGCGCGGGTGGCCGGCTCGACCATGCGCTCGGGGTCGACGCCGTGGGTGCGCTCCTGATCGCGGGTGATGCGCACGCAGCGGGCGTAGGTGTCCAGCAGCTCGTCCCAATCGTCACGAGCCACCCAGCGGGCCAAATCTTGCAGCGTCCGGTAGGCCAGATAGGGGTCAAAGCCGCGCTCGTTGAGCACCGCGTCAACCAGATCGTGGCGAAAGCCGCGCTCCAGCAGGTAGCCGCGCAGCCGCTGGGTGATAAAGGCCAGCACATCGCGCAGGGTGTCCTCGTCGGCCAGGGGGACCGGCTCGCCGTCCGACTCTTCCTGGGGCAGCAGGTCGGCGGCCAGGGAGAGGGCGACGGGCAGGGCCAGGGAGCGCTCCTTCTCCACCAACATCTGGATCAGGCCCAACGCCGCCCGACGCAGCCCCCAGGGATCGGCGGCGCCGGAGGGCTGGATGCCCACGCCAAAGAGGCCCACCAGGGTGTCGATGCGGTCGGCGATGCCCACCACCAGGGCCTCGTCGCTCTCGGGCAGGCGATCGCCGGCAAATCGCGGCAAATAGTGCTCCTCGATGGCCTGGGCCACGGCCTTGGGCTCACCGGAGAGGGTGGCGTAATGGCGGCCCATCTGCCCCTGCAGCGAGGTGAACTCGACGACCAACTGGGTGGCCAGGTCGCTCTTGGCCAGCGACGCGGCGCGGGTCGCCATCTGCGCCTGCTCGGCGTCGAGGCCGAGCACCTCGGCCAGCTCGGGCGCCAGCTTTTGCAGACGGTGGACCTTGTCCAGCACCGAGCCCAGCCGCTCCTGGAAGGTGAGGGTGTCCAACTGGGAGGTAAAGGCGTCCAGCGTCTGCTGGGTGTCGGCGTCATAGAAATAGGCCGCGTCGGCATAGCGGGCGCGCAGCACCTCCTCGTTGCCATGGCGCACGGCGTCTATGTCGAGGTCGCGGCCGCTGGCCACGGCGATAAAGTGGGGCAGCAGTTGGCCTGAATCGCGGGTGGGGACACCCGCGCCCCCGGCATTGGCGTCCTCATTGCGGGTGGGGACACCCGCGCCCCCAGTATTGGTGCTCCTGCGGACGATGGGCAGGTAGCGCTGATGCTTGTGCATCACGGCCAGCAGGACGACGTCGGGCAGGCGGAGGTACTCCTCTTCAAAGTCGCCGCGCAACGCCAGCGGATATTCCACCAGGTTGGCCACCTCGCGCAACAGCGAGGAGCTGACGTCCACGCCGATCGTATTGGACACCTCGGGATCATCCAGCAGCTCGCCGCCCACGCCCTGGGCCAGGTTGCGCGCCTGTTCGAGGATGGCGGCGATGCGCTCCTGCGGATCGAGGACGATGCCGGCGGCGGCCATCTGCTGTTCATACGTCGACGCCTCGACGATCTCCATCGGCGGCGAGCCGGCGGGGCGAGCGCCCCGCGAGCGCCGTCCAGAGTCCACGCCGGCGACGGCAAAGGGGATCACGCGGTCGCCCAGGAGGGCCACGATCCAGCGCAGCGGCCGGGAAAAGGGGAAGCGGCTCTCATTCCAGCGCATGCTCTGGGGGAAGCGCAGCCCGCCGATCACCTCGGGCAGGACCTCGGCGAGGACGGCGTCGGCGGCGCGCCCCTCCTCGACGACCACGGCGACCACATAGGCCTTGCCCTCGATCTCGCGCTGCTCCAGGTCCTCCACGGCCACGCCCCGGCTGCGGGCAAAGCCCTGGGCGGCGCGGGTGGGCTGGCCGTCGTCATCATAGGCGATGTTCACCGCCGGGCCGCGCACCACGGTCTCTTGATCGCGCTGGCGGACGCTCAGCCCATCGACCAGGGCCACGAGGCGGCGGGGCGTGGCCAGCACGCGCAGCTCGCCATGCTCCAGGCGGGCATCGGCCAGGGCGCGAGTCAGGCCACGCCGCAGCCCCGCGATGGCGATCTCGATATCGCCCACCGGCAGCTCCTCGCAGCCGATCTCCAGGGTAAAGGGGGCGGTGACTTCTTCCCCCAAGGTGCCGGGCACTTGATTCTCCGAGGTGCCGGGCACTCGCGTCGTACCCGACGCCGAAGTGCCCGGCACCTGAACCGCGCTCATAAACGGGAACCCCGCCTCCTCGCGCTGGGCCAGAAACGCGGCGGCCACCTGGCGGGCCAGTTCGCGCATGCGCAGGAAATAGCGCGCCCGCTCGGTGACGCCCACGGCGCCACGGGCGTCGAGGACGTTAAAGAGATGCGAGCACTTGAGCACATAGTCATGGGCGGGCATCACCAGGCCGCGAGCGAGAGCGTTCTTGGCCTCGGCCTCGTTGAGGTCGTACATCTGGTGCAGGCGATCGACGTCGGCCACCTCGAAATTGTAGGTGCAATGCTCGATCTCGCCCTGCAACAGCAGTTGGCCATAGGTCAGATCGCCGGCCCAGCGGATATCCTGCAAGGAGCGCACACCCTGCAACACCATGACGACGCGCTCCATGCCATAGGTGATCTCCACCGAGACGGGGTCCATGTCCAGCCCGCCCGCCTGCTGAAAGTAGGTGTATTGGCTGATCTCCTGGCCGTTCAGCCAGACCTCCCAGCCCAGGCCCCAGGCGCCGAGGGCCGGCGACTCCCAGTTGTCCTCCACAAAGCGCACGTCGTGGACGGCGGTGTCGATGCCCAGCGCCCGCAGGCTGTCGAGGTACAGCTCCTGAGGGTTGCCGGGGTCGGGCTTGAGGATGACCTGATACTGGTAGTATTGCTGCCAGCGGTTGGGGTTCTCGCCATAGCGGCCATCGGCGGGGCGCACCGTCGGCTCGACATAGGCCACATTCCAGGGCTCGGGGCCGAGGACGCGCAGCACAGTGGCCGGGTTCATCGTCCCGGCGCCGACCTGGACGTTGTGCGGCTGCCAGATCAGGCAGCCCTGGTCGGCCCAATAGCGGTTCAAACGCAGAATGGCTTCTTGAAAATCCATTTCGGCCCTCTCTTTAAGCCTTGAGGTGCCGGGCACTTTCTGAAGTGCCCGGCACCTGGGGCGTGTTGCGATACAACGCAGCCTCTACAGCGTGCAGCTCGTGGCGCACGCGCCGTAAAAAGGCGGCGGAGCGCAGCTCGCGCTCTAGCACGTATTCCAGATAATCTTGCAACAGCTTTTCCACCTCGGCGTGGGTCTCCTCCGTGATGCGCAGGCGAGCGATCTCGTCGGGTGAGCGGGTCTGCAAAAAGCGCA
>SKLG01000026.1 GCA_007123335.1 Anaerolineae bacterium
ACGGTGGGCGCGCCCACCAACTCAAAGGTCGCCGAGGCCAACTCCACGCGTCCCTCTGTCTCGGCGATGGCATCCAACACGCGCACAAAGAGATGATCATGGATCAAGCGCCGCTGCTTGGCATCCACCGGGTAGCGCAAGGTGACGTGCATCCAGTTATCGTCGGCGACCAAAAAGACGCTTGGATCCACCGAGGCGTGCTCAAGGGGATACTTTTGCCGCACTAGGTCCCATTCATCCTCCAGGGCTTTGACATTGTCACCCAGAACCTCGTCGGCCGCTTGCAACAGAATCTCTCGGGCCAGATTGTGGTCGCTGCCGTAGCGCACCGGAATGGTGATCTCGTCCCAGATAAATGAGAGCTGCTCAGAGTAATTGTAGACCGGGTCCCTAAAGACGAGGCTGTTGGCGATGCGCACGGTCCGCCCGTTGTACTGGTCGGCCCTTACCCATTCGCCGATCTCCATCAGCGTGGTGCGCAGCACGCCGATCTGAATCACATCGCCGCGGATACCGCCCAGTTCAACCCGATCGCCAATGATGTAAAACTGCCCAAAGGAGATGGCGATCCAGCCGGCCACACTGGCGATGACCTCCTGCAGGGCAAACGCGATGCCGGCGCCTGCGAGGCCCAACGTCACCGTCACACCGGGTAGCTGATCACTGAAAATGATGCCGACAAGGATGATAGCGGCCAGATAGCCCAAAAATCTCAGTGCCTGCTTGACGCTGGAGAGCATGCGCCTACTGCTAACGTAACGGGGAGCCCTGGTCTGCAAGAACTGCACCAGAGCCATGATGATGACGATGCCGATGGCTGCCGAGACGAGCCTGCCTACCAGTGGATCAAACAAAACTTCGGAGATCGTTTCGTACATGATTATCCAACCCCTTTCCATATGCCATGCCCCTCCATTCATGTCAAGAAACGGGCGATGACAATGCTAATGGAGATGCGGCCTCGCTTGCGATGGAAGAGCTCACCCTTCTCTAGCGTGGTCCAAAGTGGGGATATGATAACGCTACATGGTCGAGGACTGGTCCGCCTCATCGGCTTGGTGCACGGCTGCTGATACGTGGGCCTCTCGCTCACATGTCGGTGATGCTGCCAATCGCCTGTAATCTCGAATCGCTCATCGCAGAACACATTATCCATCCAGAGTATGGCCTAGTATGACGCAACTCGTCAAATCACCCGTCTCGTGTAACGTCGCCATCGTCCTCGATCATGAGAAAGCTGATTGATGCCTATCCATTTGGCCAACAAGGCTTGGGTTGACATGCTATATAGGCATGGATAAAGTGAGTCTATCGGGTTGTTGACAAAAGTTAGGGTGGAACAGATCCCGCCCAACAGGCGGTTGTAGCCGGCATGCTGATCGAGGATCCTGTTGTTGATCAATTTCTCTTCTGTGTGGTTTTAATGATTGCTTAATATCTCATAGCGACTATATGATGTTGAATACAGTCACTGGCGAAATAAAGATTCTGCGCCATAACAGGAGATGCAACAATGGGTGAGCTACAGAATAAGCAAAATGAACTGCTAAAGCTGTTGCAGAGTCCGACTTCTGGACATCCGCTCGTTTCCCAAGACGGCATGATGCTGGACCCGCATACGGGGGAAACATTTTGCATTAGAAACGGTATTCCAGTCATCCTACGAAGTGACGATGTGTTTGGCTGGAATCGGAGGCAGCAAGCTGGCTATAATCTATTCAGTCCTCTCTATGACTTGCTTTACAAATTCAATATTGCGCAGAAATGGCTGGCAGAAGTGTTCGAGATCATGGACGTCAAATCCGGTGAGTACATCTTGGAAACGTCGGTGGGCACAGGACAGCAGATCCGCAATCTTGAGCGAAACGGGGTTGATGCGAATTTCTTTGGCAATGATATTTCATTTGGGATGCTGCGGCGATGTCAAAGGAATATAGAAAAATGGGGCATTGACATGGGGCTGGTCCAGGGAAATGCCGAAGCGCTTCCGTTTCAAAACGAGCTTTTCGACGTGGTGTTTCATATCGGGGGTTTCAACTTTTTTAACAACAAGATGGCAGCGATCGAGGAGATGATCCGCGTCGCAAGACCGGGCGCCAAGCTTTACATCGGTGACGAAACAGATAGTATAAGAGACAAGCCCGGTCTTGTAGCGCGCATCGCTGATCGGTTCATGCCAAGCCATGAGGCATATGCGCCGCCGGTTGACCTCCTCCCCGATGATATGTTGAGCGTAGAAACGCATAGCCTTCTGGATGACAAGTTTTGGATGGTTTCATTCCAGAGATCAGGAAATGCAGCCACGGAATCAAAAGGAACGTCGGCATAACAGCGACAGCCTTTTCGCTCGGTATTAGAGGCGCGAGGGGGCATTCGATGGATGAAAGAGGCTCCTATGGACAAGAAACGCGCAATCCGGCCTGACAGGAATCTGCTGGCCAAATACTATGCCTATCTCATTCTAGTCATTCTCTTTTTCATTTTTCCATGGTTCCTGCTCGTGCTTGTACCAGCAGTCGGTGTCCCCTTTGTCGTCATTTTCACCATGGTCAATGCGCTGTGGATCGTTGTGGCGATCATCCTCTTGTCACGCTACTACCGCTCTATAGAGTACGAGATGCGCGATGAGGAACTGATCGTGCGGCGGGGGGTCATTACCAAGAGCGAGGCCACCGTGCCCTATCGCACGGTGACCAACATCGACGTCAAGCGCGGACCACTGGACCGTATGCTGGGCATTGGCGGGCTACACATCCACACCGCCGGATACAGCGGGCAGGAGAGCAGCGCCGAGGCGACCCTCGACGGGCTGCGCGACTATGAAGGAATACTCGCTGATCTACGCGCTGTGATGCATCGCTATCGTGCACGAACTGGGGTGGCTGTGGGTGTCAACGATGTAGAGGAACTCGCGGGCGCATCGACAGATGCCGTGCTGCACGAGATTTTGGCCGAGCTGCGCGCCCTGCGCCGACATGTGGAGCAAAGTTGAGATTGGGAGGACCGCGACGATGAAACTCTTGGATGGCGTCCATCTGGTGGGCAGCGGCGAGATGCGCCTGTCAGAGGCCCACGACTGCCATGTCTATCTGCTCGACGCCGGGGACGAGTTGGCGCTCGTGGACACCGGCGCCGGTTTGGACGTCGAGCCGCTGTTGGCCAACATCCGCGCCGATGGATTCGACCCAGCGGATATTGCTTGGATCCTGCTCACCCACGCCCACCTTGATCATGCCGGAGGCTGCCGCGCTTTAAAGGCGGCCACCGGCGCCAAGGTCCTCTGCAGCGCCTATGAGGGGCGCCTGCTGGCCGAGGGCAGCGACGAGGAACTGGGTTTGGACATTGCCCGAAGCTCGGGCATCTACCCCGCCGATTATGCCTATCCCCACGTTACCCCCGATCGCATCATCGAGCACGGCGAGACGTGGCGTCTCGGCGCGTGGGAGATGCAGGCGCTCATCGTGCCGGGGCACAGCCCTGGGGTAACCTGCTTTCTGGCGTCGCGGGCAGGCCGACGCATCCTCTTTTCCTCCGACGTGGTCTTTTACGAGGGCACCATCGGCCTGGGCAACTGGGCCGGCTCCTCGCTGGCCGACTATCGGCGCTCCATCGGCCGGCTGTCGGGGTTGGCGGTGGATGCGCTGCTGCCGGGACATTTCATGTGGACCTTAAAGGAGGGGCAGGCGCATCTCGACGCAGCCGTCTGCAACATGGCCGGGGCCTGGGTGCCTCCCGCCTGGCAGCATTACCATCCCCATCGGTAGGATGTCCCCTTCCAAAGCATTAGGAGGAATCACACAATGGCTCATATCTTGGCAATCGTAGGCAGTGCGCGCCGCGATGGCTACACCCAGCAGGTGCTGAGCGAGGTGCTGGCCGGCGCAGCCGACGGCACCGGCGCCGAGGTGGAGACGGTGCCCCTGCTAGATTATACCTTTGGGCCGTGCCATTCCTGCTACGAGTGCATCCGCATGCCCGAGCACCGCTGCATCCTCGCCGACGACATGGGCCGCCGTGGCGAGGGCGA
>SKLG01000493.1 GCA_007123335.1 Anaerolineae bacterium
CCCAGCATCTGGGAGAACTGGGGGATCATCCTGATCCAGATCGTGCCGCTGGCATTGATCGGCCTGTTCCTGGTGTTCATGCTGCGTCAGGCGCAGAGCGGCAACAATCAAGCTCTTTCCTTTGGCAAGAGCCGTGCGCGCATGTTCACCGGCGACCGCCCCACCAGCACTTTTGACGATGTGGCCGGCGCCGATGAGGCCAAGCAAGAGCTGCAAGAGGTTGTCGAGTTTCTAAAGGACCCAGACAAGTTCACGGCGCTGGGCGCGCGCATCCCCAAGGGGATGTTGCTGGTCGGCTCGCCCGGCACGGGCAAGACGCTCATGGCCCGTGCGGTGGCCGGCGAGGCCGGCGTGCCCTTTTTCAGCATCAGCGGTTCCGAGTTTGTCGAAATGTTTGTCGGTGTGGGCGCCAGCCGCGTCCGCGACCTGTTTGAACAGGCCAAGCGCAACAGCCCTTGCATCGTCTTTGTGGACGAGATCGACGCCGTGGGCCGTCAGCGCGGCGCGGGGCTGGGCGGCAGCCACGACGAGCGGGAGCAGACGCTGAACCAGATCCTGGTGGAAATGGATGGTTTTGACACCGATACCAAGGTCATCATCCTGGCCGCCACCAACCGGCCCGACATTCTCGATCCGGCGTTGTTGCGCCCCGGCCGCTTTGACCGGCGTGTCATCATTGATCGGCCCGATCGTCGCGGTCGAGAGGCGATCCTTGGCGTCCACGTGCGCGGCAAGCCCCTGGGCGAAGATGTTCAGATCCCCACGCTGGCCAAGCAGACGCCCGGCTTCACCGGCGCCGATATCGAGAACCTGGTCAACGAGGCGGCGATCCTGGCCGCACGACGCAACAAAAAGACCATCAACATGGACGAGTTCCAGGAGGCCGTCGAGCGCCTCATCGCCGGTCCCGAGCGGCGTAGCCGGTTGATCAGCGACAAGGAAAAAGAGATCATCGCCTATCACGAGGCGGGGCATGCCCTGGTGCTGTACAACATGGGTCACGCCGACCCAGTGCACAAGGTATCGATCATCGCCCGCGGCATGATGGGTGGCTATACCATGTCTCTGCCGGAGGATGATCGCACGCTGCAATCTCAGGCCAAGTTTGAGGATGAGCTGGCTGGCATGCTCGGCGGTCGTGCTGCCGAGGCGATCAGATTCAACAATATCACCACCGGCGCCAGCAACGACCTGCGTCAGGCCACCCGCTTGGCCCGCGCCATGGTTACCGAATATGGCATGTCTTCGACGCTTGGACAGCGCACCTTTGGCCAGAAAGAGGAGCTGATCTTCCTGGGGCGCGAGATCTCGGAGCAGCGTGACTATTCCGAGGAAGTCGCCACCTTGATCGACCGTGAGATCAAGAACATCATCGATCGCGCCTACGAACGCGCCACTGAGGTGCTGACCGAACAGCGCGAAAGGCTGGACGCCATCGCCACCTTGTTGATCGAAAAAGAGACCATCGAGATCGACGAGCTGCGCGCCATCGCCGAGGGTGAGATCAGCCCGGCTGTCGCCTAACAGCGGCACGGTATTTTAAGAGAGGATCTTGCAAGGCCGAGTATCGCGCTCGGCCTTGCTTTTTGTGAGCTATGATCATCGACCATCTACTCAGGGGAGGACGGTAAGCATGCCCGACACAGGCATACCCCGCGAGGCCATTGGCGCCACGGCTGAGCGATCGCTGGTGGTGAATGAGGAGCATTCGGCGGTGCGTTGGGGCAGCGGGGGCATCGAGGTCCTCTCGACGCCGCAGATGATCGCGATGATGGAAGAGTCGGCGGTGGACGCGCTGCGGCCCTACCTACCCCCGGAGCAACAGACGGTGGGCATCCACCTGGATGTGGCCCATCTGGCGGCGACGCCCATGGGCGGCCAGGTCACCGCGCGGGCCACCTTGCTAGAGATCGATGGCCGCAAGGCGATCTTTCGCGTGGAAGCCTATGACGCCGCGGGGACCATCGGCGAGGGCACGCACCAGCGCTTTCTCATCGACGTCGAGCGCTTTATGAACAAGGCGCGCGAGCGGCTCACGCAGTAACCGTCCCGCCTCCTAGAGGCGCTCTGACCCAAAAGGAGGGGCCATGTCCGACGTGGTCGTGTTGGGCAGTCTTAACATGGATCTGGTGGTGCGCACCGCCGCCATCCCCCGCCCCGGCGAGACGGTGGCGGGCCACGGATTCACCACCATTCCGGGGGGCAAGGGCGCCAACCAGGCTGCCGCCGCCGCCCGACTGGGCGCAGCGGTGGAGATGGTGGGCCGCGTCGGCGACGACGCCTTTGGCCCGGCTCTGCTGGACAACATGCGTCGCCAGGGCGTCGGCGTCGCCCACGTGACGACCGATCCACAGGCGCCCTCGGGCATCGCCATGATCACCATCGACGAGCGGGGCGAGAACGCCATCATCGTGGCGTCGGGGGCCAACGGTCAGGTGAGCGGCGAGGATCTGCACCAGATCCGCGATCTCTTGGCCGGTGCCCGCTACCTGGTGATGCAGTTCGAGATTCCCCTGGACACCGTGGGCCAGGCCATCGCCCTGGCCCGCGAGCTGGGTGTGCAGGTGATCCTCAATCCGGCGCCGGCCTATGCGGTGGATGCCGAGTTCCTGCGCGGGGTGACCTGCCTCATCGCCAACGAGACCGAGACCGAGACCCTCACCGGGATCGTGGTGGGCGATGACGATCCGGCGTCGCCCAAAAGCAGCGTGGCCACCGCTGCCGAGGCTCTTATGGCGGGCGCATCCTGCGCCAGCATCCCCATGGTCATCATCACCCTCGGCGCGCGAGGCGCTTTTTTGTGTACCCGTGACCTGCGCCTGCACGTCCCCGCCCGCCAGGTGGAGGTGGTGGACACCACCGCCGCCGGCGATGCCTTTGTCGGCGGGTTCGTCGCTGCCCTGCTGCGCGGGCTCGACCTGCCCGACGCCGTGCGCTATGCCACCTGCGCCGGCACCCTGGCCACCACCCGCCTCGGCGCCCAGACCTCCCTGCCCTCGGCGGAGGAGGTGCAGGCCTTTTACGACCAGGGCGCAAGGCCGACCAGCCCATGACGCTGGTGGGCATCATCGCCAACCCCGCCTCGGGCAAGGACATCCGCCGCCTGGTGGCTCAAGCCATGGTGGTGGACAATCAGGCCAAGGTGAACATTATCCGGCGCGTCCTCGTGGGGTTGGAGGCCATGGGCGTGGCCCGTGCCCTGATCATGCCCGACACCGGCCAGCTCGGACGTTTGGCGATGGCGCGGTACAAGGCGCCGGGCGCCTCCATGCACGTCGACCTCCTGGATATGCCGTGGGCAGGCGACACTGCCGACTCGGTGCGCGCCGCCCGACTCTTGCGCGACCTGGGCGCGGCGTGTATCATCACCCTGGGCGGCGATGGCACGGTGCGCGCCGTCTCCAAAGGGGCCGGCGAGGTGCCCATTCTGCCCATCTCTACGGGCACCAACAACATTGTGCCCACCATGGTCGATGGCACAGTGGCCGGGCTGGCGGCGGGGGCTCTCGCCACGGGCCTCGTGGCGCGCGAGACGGTGGCCAGCCGCCACAAGTGGCTCCAGGTGATGCCGAAAGATGGCGAGGAGGATCGCGCCCTGGTCGACGTAGCTGTTGCGCGCGGCCGCTTTACCGGCGCGCGCGCCCTCTGGGCGGTGGAGGATTTGCGGCGCATCATCGTCACCCGCGCCGATCCCTCGACGGTGGGCATCTCGGCGCTGGCTGGCGCGGCATATCCGCTGGCGCCATCGGAGCCCATCGGCCTGGCGCTGACGTTGACGGCATCTACCGACGTCGAGCATGTTGGGCGTCGCGTGCGCGGCCTGTTAGGCCCCGGTTTGATCGTCGAGGCCCACGTCCAGGAGCTGCGCATCATCGAGATCGGTGAGACGCTATCGATTGCCGCTGAACATACCGGGGCCGGGGCCAACGCCCGCGCCGTGCCCGACGCTCTGGTTTTGGCGCTGGACGGCGAGCGCGAGATCACGCTGCACCCAGGCCAGCGGGCGACGGTGCGCCTGTGCGA
>SKLG01000353.1 GCA_007123335.1 Anaerolineae bacterium
CCTGGATCTCTTCGACAGTGGGGATGTATTGCGGATCGGGGTGGGCCTCCAACTCGGCCACCACCTGATCGGCCAGGCGCTCGGCGGTGGCCCGGTCGCGGCCGCCCACGGCCACGGCGGCACGATAGATGGCGTTGGTGATGCGCTCCTTGGTAAAGGGCACCACGGCGCCGGTGCGCTTGATCACCTGCTTGACCAACTCGGCCCTCCTTGCGATAAAGATGGCTCACGCGAAGGCGCGAAGACGCGAAGGTTAGAGTCATATTCTTTTCTTCTTCGCGTTCTTCGCGGCTTCGCGTGCCTTTTTCATTCTGTCTCTGCGCGAGATAAATGGGGTGCGGTTGCGCGCAGGCCGGTGAAGAGGTCCGTCTCGACCCCTTCCGGTATCTCTACGGTGGAGCGCGCCAGGATATAGGTCTCTTGCTGGAACGAGGGCCGGCTCATGACCGCCTCGGGGGCCTCCACATAGGGGTTTTCGTCGCCGATCTGGCTGCGATGGCAGCGTATGCCCTCGATCTTGTTCTGCGCCATGGCCTGAACGTCGATGACGGTGGTGATGGCGTCGTCAGGGTAGCCGACAAAGGGAAAGGGCACGCCATCCATCATCACCGCGGTGGACATGCCATAATCGTCCCACTCGTCGATCTGCTCCTGGTTGATCGCGCGATAGTAGAGCTTGGCGACCTGGTGGGGCGAGCAGACGAGTTCGCCGTCGGGCGAGACGTCGGGAAAGCAGTCGGGATCGGCGGCCAGATCGTAGGCGATGGTCGCCCAGCGATGGACGGCGATGTGGTCATAGTGGCCATAGATGCCGTCGGGGCCAAAGGTGATCATCACCTGGGGGCGGATGTCGCGGATCAGGCGCACCAGCCTGCCCACGGCCTGCCCCTGGTGCATCACCGTCAGGTGGCCATCGACATAGCCCAGAAAATGCGGCGGCTCGATGCCGTAGGTCTCGCAGGCGCAACGCAGCTCGTGCTCGCGCACGTCGGGCAGGTTGGCAAAACTGGCCAGCCCCGGCACGGCGATGCCGCCGGCCTCGCCCCGGGTGGCCGTCACCAGATGCACCGTGACGCCCTCGGCGGCGTACTTGGTCAAGGTGCCGCCGCAGCCAAAGGCCTCATCGTCAGGATGGGCGAACACGGCGAGCAGAGTCAGTTCTTCGCTCATATCGTTTCCTCCTATTCAAGTCCGTCGAATAGAATTCTTCACCCCATTCTTGCTGCGATGATGGCGCCCAAGGTGCCGGGCACTTCAGAAAGTGCCCGGCACCTCGGCTCACTCGGAATCGCTCTCTTGTTCCTCCGGCGCCTCGATGCCTCGGAGGATGGCGCGTATCACCAGAGCATCGATATGATCCAGCTCGGCGTACAGGTCCTCTCCGCGCTCCCCGCTGAGGATGCGCCAGATGCTTCCGGCGAGTTCTCCCCACTCGGGGTTGGTCTCTAGCTCTTCCAGGGCGTTCACGGCGTCGGCGTCCAGCGCCTCGCCCTTGGCGCTGGCCACCACGGCGCGGATGAGCTGGCCCCAACGCTGCAACACCCCGGCGGCGTCGGGCGACCGCTCAAAGGCCTCCTGGGCGCGCAGCCGATAGTCATCGGCCCTGGCCTGATCTCCGGCGGCCTCGGCGATGCGCTGCAACGTCACCAACGGTTGCCAGGCCGCGCCGCCGGGCACGATCTTGTCGGCCAGCGCCCTGGCGGCCTCGGCGTACACCCGTGCCTGGTCCAGATCGCCCTGGCGCAGGGCGATATCGGCCAGGGAGAGCTGCACCGCCACCATCTGGCCACGGGCATTCTCGGCGGTAAAGAGGCGCAGCGCCTCGGCGTAGCGCTGGCGGGCCTCGGTCCAGCGCTCCTGGCGCTCTGCGAGGCGGGCCAGCCGCACCAGAGTTTGGGCCTGAAGCATGTTCTGCTCCAGCGCCTGGGCCAGCTCGAGGGCGCGGGTATAACAACGCTCGGCCTCGTCCGGGTCCTCCAACCCCTCGGCCAGGGCGCCCAACTGGGTCCACACCGTCGCCGCCTCCATCCAATCCTCATCGCGGGTCAGGTGGGTGAGAGATTGCTCCAGATGCTCGCGAGCCTCGTCGGTCTCGCCCTTGGCGGCCATCACCGTGCCCATCTGCGCGGTGAGCACGCCGAGGAGATGGGCGTCGTCGAGCCCCTGGGCGAACTCGATCCCCTGGGCCGTGATCTGCTGCGCGGCGTCGGCCTGGCCCCCCAGCATCAAGGTCTCGGGGAGGTGCTCATAGAGAGCCGCCAGCTCATTCCGCACCGTGTCATCGGGCGGCAATTCGCGGAGCGCGGCCAGCGCCTGAGCATAGGCCCCGGCGGCCATGTCCGGGCGTCCGCCCAGATGGACGGCGCGCCCCAAGCGGCGCAGCGCCATGGCGCGGTCGAGGGTGGCCTCGTCCCCCTCGTAGGCCAGCCCCTTTTCCTTGCCCATGCGCTCCACCAATTGTTGCAGCATCGTCGCCGCCTGATAGGCGCCGCCGCCGGCGAGCATGCGCTGGCTCTGGCTGATGATAAAGCGCACCACGTGCCGGGGAAGCGGCCCCTCGGTGGAGATGGCCTCCTCCACCGTCTTTTGGGTCCGCGCCTGCACGGCGTCGCGCTCCTCGTGCAGGCCCAGGCGATCCAGGAACCGCGCCAGGTGCCCGGCATAGTCCACCACCAGTTCGAGCCGCTGGTGGGTTAGCAGCATGTGCAGGGTGCGCCGCAGGTTCGGCAGCTCGTTGCGCACGACGTTCTCGGCGGTCGCCTGCGCCCGCGCATCGATGGTGTTGAGCCAGTTCAGCAGCCCCATGTACGACGAATAGAGATCATCCACCGCCGCCGCCCGCTGCGCGTCGGTCAGGCGGCGCGCCATGTAGCCGACGAGGGCCGGGTGCAGCCAGAGATAGGGGACGGTCAGCCCCTCCAGCCGCAACGTATGGATCAGGCGGGCGCTGGCCAGACGCTCGCGACAGGGCGCCCATGCCTCCTCTTGCAGGTGCAACACGCGCAAAAAGAGGGGCGCGATGCCGCCCACCGGCAAGAGGCCCAGCTTGTGCAGCGCGAGCCGCAGGTCGTCATCAAAGGCGCGCAGCAGGTGTTCGATGGCCACCTCCAGTGCCTGGTTGCGCTGTCGCGCCTCGCCTCGGCGCAGGCCGGAGAAGCGCCGCTCCAGCTCATCCATGAGCTGGGCGGGTGGCATGTTGCGCAGCGAGACGGCGGCGATCTGCAGGGCCAGCGGATGCTCGCCCAGGGCGCGCACCAGCTCGCGAGCGCCCTCCTCGTCGGGCAGGGCCTCCCTGGGCATGAGGCTGCCCAGGAAGGTCAGGGCGTCCTCGGGAGCCAGGGGGTTCATGGTCAGCGTAAACGCGGTGGGGAGAGCGGGCGAAGCGCCGGCGCCCCTGGGAATATCGAGCCTATCGCTGATGATCAACAGGCGACTCGCCCCGGCGCGGGCGATGCGGACCGCGGCGGACCACAGTGCGTCGCGCCCTTGGTCATCCAGGGCGAAATCGCCGCCCGGAAGCAGTTGCTCGATGTTGTCCCACAGCACGAGGGTGGGCGTCTCCTCCAGCGCGGCGATGACGGCGTCCAGGGCTGCATCTCCGTCCTTGGCCGGTAGATCGATTCCCAGGCGGATGGCCAGATCGTGCAGCGCCAGCTCCAGGCGTCCTCCTCCTTGAAAAGAGGTATAGACGGCCTGCTCAAAGCGCCCGCTGCGCACCAGCCACCGCGCCAGATGGCCGGCCAGCGTTGTCTTGCCCAGCCCCTCATAGCCCAGCACCCACACCACGCCCTCCGGGGCGCGGGCCTCTGGCCCGCGTTCTGCCCCCACGATCTGCGTCGGCCTGTCCACCTGCTCACGCCCCGGTAGCAAAATGACACCCCCCGATGGGGCGGGGGCCTCTGGCTCGCGTTCCCCCCCGTTGGCGGGTGGCTCGGCGCGCAGCGCATCCTCCAGCAACCCCAGCTCCAGCGCACGCCCCACCAGCCCCTCCAGCGGCTCGGCGGGGAG
>SKLG01000361.1 GCA_007123335.1 Anaerolineae bacterium
ACTCGTCGAATACGCCGAGGGAGCCTCCCAGCTCGATATCCGCCGTCCCCGCGGAGACCCATACCCACTGGATCCACACAGGCCTGCCGAGCAGGGCGTTGTGGAGCCCTTCTTCCTCAAGGACAGCCGGGTTGAGCGTCAGCAATTCGCGCAGCGCCGCGAGGATCGTGGCATCGGGCACCTCAACCTGGCGCTGGACCCAGACGAGTTCATCGCCGCAGCCAATGTCCCCTGTACCCAGCCGCATCAGCGGTATATTCACCGTCTCCATGGGCTGGGCGCTCGCCGTAAAGGCGAATCCGCTCCATAGCACAATCAGGATCACACACCATCGGATGATCTTCATCACACACCTCCATCTTGATCACACACATTCAACGCTTACTTTCTCGCCATCATTCAGGCCGCATCACTACTGCGGCCTGCCGGATGGCCACCGGTAGCCTGTCGTAGGCGTTGTTGTGTTGTGGTGAGGTGTGATGATATATCTGCGGGCCCGCGATCTGATAAGCTGATATTGAGGCCCTTAATCATAGCGTAGGTTGTGAAACGATGCCGGGATGAGGGAGCGATCAGAAATGTCTGGACAATCCGTATCCAACAGCGGGCCAGCAGATAGATGTGCCAGCTTGATCCTCTTTGTACAGTAGTGGACAGGATGAACTAAGGATACCCAAAAGAATCGATATTGTCAAGAATAGCAGTTAGTTGATGACCCGGAGTCCTTTAGGATGATTGACAATAGATGCAAGATGCGGTAAAATAATAACAAGATGTGGTGCTATCTCCTCATCCCTCCTTTCATTTAACATCGGAGAGCCGATTGTTGGGTGTTTACCTTGAGAGACACATTCAAGTGAGGAGAAAGACTTATGAGCCGCAACCTTCTAGTTCTATTCGTAACGGTGTTGGCCCTGCTTCTGGCGCCCATGGCGGCGACAGCGGCGACAGCACCCTCCCCCGCTGAGGTCCAGCCAGAGGCGCTTTCCGAAGAGACGACAGCCACGGTCAATGCTCACTGGGGCCTGCGTTTGCGCGCCGGTCCGGGGCTCAGCCAACCGATCATCCTCGTTATGCGCTTTAGCGAGACCGTTCACATCACCGGTGATGCGGTGTGGGAAGACGGCCTCTCTTGGGTCCCCGTGCGTTATCAGCGCTGGGGCCGTACCTACGAAGGCTATTGTGCGTCCAGGTATCTGACCCCTCCTGTTCCTGTGGAGCCGCCTGAGGACGGCTTGAGGGTGACGGCCTGGTTAGGGCTGCGCCTGCGTTGGGGGCCGGGCACGTGGTATGGGATTCATACGGTTGTGCCCCTTGGCACGATCTTGGAGCCCACCGGCGTCTACGAGTGGGCCGGGGGTCTTCGCTGGGCACAGGTCAGGTATCATGGCCACTTGTTGTGGGCGGCAGAGATGTTTCTGACGCCAGTGTAAAGACCTGGTGGACAAGGACACGTGGCTTTCTCGATGTGCCCGGCAGTTCAGGAACTGCCGGGCACCTTTCGGTAACTAATGAGGAGGTGGGTGATGAGACGAAAACTCGTGATCATGCTCGTAACGGTGTTGGCCTTGCTCCTGGCGCCCATGGCGGTGACGGCAGCTACGGCGCCATCCCCAGGTCAGGCGCCATCGGCGGCGCTCTCCGCGGGGACGACGGCCACGGTTCGCGCCCCAGCGGGTCTGCGTTTACGCACCGGGCCAGGGCTCGGGCGAGCGATCATCCTCGTGATGCGGTTCGGCGAGACCGTGCACATCACCGGCTCACCGGTGTGGCGAGACGGCATCTCTTGGACGCCCGTGCAGTTTCATCGCTGGGGTCGCACCTACTATGGCTATTGCGCAACGGTCCACCTGGGGCCTCCGCCGGTGAGTGGATTAAGAGTGACGGCTTGGGCGGGGCTGCGTCTGCGCTGGGGGCCAGGCACGTGGTTTGGGATCTATGGCGCCGTGCCCCGAGGCACGATCTTGCAGCCCACCGGCACCTATCAGTGGGCGGGGGGTATTCGCTGGGCACAGGTCCAGTATCGGGGGCAGTTTTTGTGGGCGGCGGCGATGTATCTGACGCCGGTGTGAGAGATCAGCTAGAAACGCTATCGGGCTGGCGGGAATGCCGTCGCGGACGGACACTCCCGCCAGCCTTGTTTGTAGGGCACGCCCAAGGGACCTGTTCGCCGCACTCGGTAAAAGAGCCGCAAGCTCGGCGATGAAGGACATCCCCAGCGCCAGGATCAGATCAGCAAATTGGTCGCTGCGCTACCTCGGCTACTCGTCCTTCTCCGCCGTGATGGGCAACCAGTAGCGCTCCGCAAAGGGGGATCGGTAGGCGATGCCCAAGCGAGCATAAACCTCGGGCGGGATGCCGATATCGGCCAGAAAGAGCGCGCCGCCCACGCCCATCAGCCCCGTTTTGGGCAAGGCCAGCGTCAGGGTGCGCTCGGGGCGCATCATCGGCCCCAGATGCCGACCGGTAGTGGCGTCCAAGCCCGAAGGGACATCCAACGACAGCACGCGCTTTTCGTGCTCATGGGTCAGCTCGATCCACCGAGCAGCGATGCCTCGGGCGCTGCCGGTCAGCCCGTATCCGATCAAGGCATCCACGACCAGCTCCGCCCCTTGAATCGCCAGAGGGACCTCCTCTGGCCCCAGCGGGGAGAGCCCCGCTGCCTCCAGAACCTGCAATTGCCGGCCAGCGGCGCCGGCAGGGTCAGGAGGGCGCGTCACCGCGACATCCACCGCCCAGCCGCGATTGTGCAGGTGACGGGCACAGCACAAGCCGCCTCCCCCGTTGCCGCCGGTTCCCGCCAAGATGACGATGCGAGCATGATCGCGGGTCAGCAGTGCCAGTACATTCTCGGCCAGGCTGCGGCCGGCGTTCTCCATCATCTGCAGAATGCCCAGGCCAAACTCCTCGACGGCTATCCGATCGACCTCGCGCATTTGCTCGGCGCTCACGGCCGGCACCACGGTTCCGTCATCGACTGTGAAGCGCATAGACCTCCCCCTTGCTCCTCCCATCCCGCTGCCTATCCATCCCCCACCCTAACACACTATAGGACCGGCGGCAATGCCATCTTGAGCTAGGAACACCCGCCCTCTTCGCAGCCCAATACGTCCATAGAGCTGAGGATGCTGCCAGTAGCACAAGAGCCTGGTGCCCCTGCATCCTTCCAGTCAGTGGAACGGGAGTTTTTGTGCATGTCCGGGTTCGGCACGATAGGCGCTACGATTCGCGAATGAGCGTCACCTCGCCCATCGCCGGGGCGTGGACCGTGCCCATCTGGCGCAGGCCTTCTTCCACCACTTCCGTCACGATCATCTCCGTCCGGTCGATGTTGCGACCCTCGGCAAAGGCGGTGTAGTGATGAATCCCGTTCAGCAGCCCGCCGTTGGTGACAACAGGGTAGGCTCGTTCACTATCGATCGGTTCATCGCCAATGCTGACGTCACGCACACGTTGGCCCAGGGGCTGTGTAAGGTCTAACATATAGCGAACCCCCGACGTCTGCACCAGCCCGCCCACCACCTCGCGCGACGACTTGGGTTTGAGATTGGTGGCCGTCTGTTCCAGGGTCGATAGGATCTGCTCCCCGCTCATCTCCAGCGTCACCAGCGGCGCCGGATGGGGAATCATCGTGTAGAGCGCCTCACGGGTCATGGGGCCCGGACGCAAGGTGACGCCATAGCCTACCCCGGGCATGAACGACACTGCGGCGCCGGTGCGACTACGCATGATCTCGCCCGCCAGTCGATCAAATGGACTCTCGGATTTATAGTTGCGCCCGATGGGCTCGGCGGCCGTGGCGATCACCTCCTCCAGTCGCTCGCGATACGGCGCGCGCAGCTCCGCCACCCTTTGCGCCACCCGCTCGTCCTCCGGGTACTCCTCCAACCAGAGCACGTCGATCTCCTCCTCGATACTGGAGGTGACCGCCGAATTGCCGATGTTGGTGTTGATCTTCACCCGGAAGTTGCGCCCGATGATCA
>SKLG01000134.1 GCA_007123335.1 Anaerolineae bacterium
AACCCCGTCCATTTTGACCCCGACGCCTGGCTCGACCTGGCCGAGGATGCGGGCATGCGCTATCTCTGCGTCACCACCAAGCACCACGACGGCTTTTGCCTCTGGGACACCGCCCAGACCGACTACAACGTGATGCACAGCCCATACGGCAGGGATATCCTGGCCATGCTGGCCGAGGCCTGCCATCGGCGCGGCGTGCCCCTCTGCTTCTACTACTCTGTCGCCGATTGGCACCACCCGAATTACCCCAACCAGGGGCGCAGCCACGAGCTGGCCGGCCCCCAGCCCGGCGACGAGCCCGATTGGCCCGCCTACCGCGAGTTCCTCGTCGCCCAGGTGCGCGAGCTGTGCACCCAATATGGCGAGATCCACGGCTTTTGGTGGGATATGAACGTCACCGGCGTGGTCGATCCCTCCATCAACGACATGATCCGCAGCCTGCAACCCAACGCCGTGATCAACAACCGTGGCTTTGACGAGGGCGATTTCGGCACCCCCGAGCGCGACTATGATCCAGAGGCGCTGGCCAGGGCACCCTTTGCGCGCCTCACCGAGGCCTGCCAGTCGGTGGGCCGCGAGAGCTGGGGCTACAAGAAGGACGAGGATTACTATTCGCTGCGCCACCTCGTCGCCAGCATCGACCGCGCCATGGCCAGGGGCGGCAACTATTTGCTCAACGTCGGCCCCAAGGCTGACGGCACCATCGGCCCCGAGGCGGCGGCCCTCTTGCACGCCATCGGCGCCTGGTTCGACCGCGTCGGCGAGGCGTTGCTGGCCGAGCCCGCCTCCCAGCTCATCGACAACGACGACGTGTTGCTCACCCGCGACGGGAACACTCTCTATGTGCATCTGACCCGCTATCCCACCACCCGCCGCGTGTCGCTCAAGCCCATCGCCGTCGCCCCCCGCGAGGCCATCCTGCTCAACACCGGCGAGGAGCTGGATATCTCCCTGGCCGACCTGCCCACGCTGCGCATGGGCCCCAACGGCCAGCACGTGCCGGCGGAGCAGCGTTACCTGCGCCTGCGCGAGCTCCCCGTCGACGCCCACGGCGACACGGTGCTGGTGGCCAGGCTCGTCTTTGACGACCTCGATGCCGCGCTGCAGGTGCCGGGCACTTTCTGAAGTGCCCGGCACCTCGGCCCCTCGGCCGCTTGGTCTCGTCTCACCTATCACACGAGGAGTATCAACATGTCCTGCAACGATAGCTGTACCACCTGCGCCCAGCCTCCCCGCTGGCAGCGAGAATCGCATCCCGATTTCGATTCGGTGTTCAGCATGCTCCGGCAGGATGGCCTGCTGGAGAGCGACCGCGATCGGCCGATCATCGGCGTGTGCAACACCTGGAACGAGGTCGTCCCCGGGCACCTGCACCTGCGCGATCTGGCCGAGCAGGTCAAGCTGGGCATTCGCGGCGTCGGCGGCGTCGGCCTGGAGTATGGCTGCGTGGCGCCGTGCGACGGCTTTGGCAACGCCAACGCCGGCTACCGCTACATCCTGCCCATGCGCGACAACATCGCCGACAGCGTGGAGCTGATGGCCGAGGCCCACCATTTCGACGGCATGGTGCTGCTCTCCAGCTGCGACAAGAGCAACCCCGGCGTGATGATGGGCCTGGCGCGGGTGAACCGCCCCGCCATCTTTGTCGGCGGCGGCGCAGGCCACAACATGTGCCCCAGCGAGATCCTGGGCACGGCGATGAGCATGCAGTGCCTGGCCGAGGCGCTGGGCATCTCTCTGCCGCGCACCGCCACCACCTTTGCCACCAGCCCCGCCCATCGCCACCTCTCGCTCCAGGCCGGGCAGCAGGTGGTGGAGCTGGTGCGCCGCGACATCATCCCCGGCGACATCCTGACCCGTGAGGCGTTCGAGAACGCCCTCCGCGTCAACATGGCCATCGGCGGCTCGTACAACACCTTTATCCATCTGCCGGGCGTCGCCTATAACGCCGGGGTCACCATCACCGCCGAGGATTTCGACCGGCTCAGCGATAGCACGCCCTACCTGTGCCACATCGGCCCCAACGGACCCTGCCGCCTGGGCCAGCTCGACCAGGTGGGCGGCATCCCGGCGGTGATGAAGGTGCTGGCGCCGCTCCTGCACCTGGACGTGATGACGGTCACCGGCCGGACGCTGGGCGAGAACCTGGAGCAGGTCGAGATTCCCTGGGACCGGCTGCCCCACCCCGACGTGTTGCGCCCGCTGGATAACCCGATCACGCCCACGGGCGGCCTGTCGCTGCTCAAGGGCAACCTGGCTCCGCAGGGGGCGGTGATCCGCTCCGGCGGCGTGCTGCCGAGCATGTTACAGTTCGAGGGGCCGGCGCGGGTCTTTGACTCGGAGTATGATGCCATGGCGGCGGTGGCCCGGCGCGACTATCAGGCCGGTGAGGTGCTGGTGATCCGCAACGAGGGGATCGTCGGTGGGCCGGGGATGCCGGAGCAATCCTGCGTCGGCTGGACCCTGGATCGCCAGGGGATGTACGACAAGGTCTATTTGGTCACCGATGGCCGCTACTCGGGCGCCTGTCACGGCCCGCTGGTGGGCCTGGTCACGCCAGAGGCGGTCAAGGGCGGCCCCATCGCCGTCGTGCAGAGCGGCGATGTCATCCGCATCGATGTCACCCAGAAGCGGATCAACGTGCTCCTCTCCGACGAGGAGATTCAGCGCCGTCTGGCGACGTGGCAAGCACCGGAGCCGAGGGTGAAGCGAGGGTTCCTGGCCCGCTATGTTCGCGAGGTGGTGCCGGCGCTAGAGGGCGGCTATCTGCCATAAGCAGCTCTGTGACACGAAAGGAGATTTATGTCCATGAAAAAGCGCCCCAACATCATCTTTATCTCGGCGGAGCAGCAGCGCAGCGACACCGTGCATTGCGACGGCGCCGATTGGATGATCACCCCGGCTCAGGATGCCCTGGCCGCCGACGGCGTGCTCTTTCGCAACTGTTTTTGCTGCGCGGCGACCTGCATCTCCAGCCGCTCGGCCTTTTACCATGCCCTCTACCCGCACACCACCGGCATATTGGGCTTCTATCGCTCGACGGGGCGGCTGCATTGGACTCACCGCCTCTCGGAGGTGGGCTATCACACCGTCAGCATCGGCAAGACGCACCTGCCTCAAGGGGGCTTTGCCGAGCGATTGGACGAGCAGGGCAACAAGTATCAGGCCTTTCAGGATCGGGGCCGCACCGAGTGGTACTGGACGGTCAAGGGCGCGGGCTATGATCCGCCCTATGACCTGCACGAGACCGATCCCAACTACTATGACAACCTGGCCGCCATCGTCTGGCCCCTGCCGGAGGAGCTGCACCCCGACATGGTCGTCTGCCGGCGGACGCTGGAATGGCTGGACGACTGGCAGCAGCGGCCCCAAGCGGCGGACCAGCCCTTTTACCTGCACGTCGGCCTGCTCAGCCCCCACGATCTCTACGATCCGCCGCAGCGCTTCCTGGACCTGTACGACGACGAGCAGATCCCCATGCCGCACGTCACCGAGGAAGAGCGCGCCGGCATCCCCGACGAGCTATGGGAGGAGCAGCGCCGCGACGAGGGACGCCCCGGCATCACCGTCGTGCACGCCAGCCACGCGACGCCGGCGCGCATCCGGCGTATGCGCAAGCACTATTACGCGCTGGTGACCCTCATCGACGAGGTGCTGGGGCGCATCGTCGCCGCCCTCAAGGAAAAAGGGCTCTATGACGACGCCATCATCATCTACACCTCGGACCACGGCGATCATCTGTGGGACCACGGCCTGCACTACAAGGGCGAGCTATACGACACCATCACCCACATGCCGCTGATCATCCACGCGCCGGATGCGCTCGATCCGGGGCGCCAGGTGGACGATCTCGTCTCCCATGTGGATGTGGCGCAGTATATCCTGGACAAGGCCGGGGTGGCGCGAGAGGATCGAAACGGCATCTCATTGGCGCCGGTGGTCGAGGAGGGGGCCGAGCATCCGCGCGAGTACGTCTATGCC
>SKLG01000596.1 GCA_007123335.1 Anaerolineae bacterium
ATGGCGCCAGCGCCGGAGCGAGCCTGCCCGATGGCGTCGATCTCGTCGATAAAGACGATACACGGCGCCTTTTCTTTGGCCTGGACGAACAGATCGCGCACTCGGGCGGCGCCCACACCGACAAACATCTCGACGAAATCAGAACCGCTAATGGTAAAAAAGGGAACCCCGGCCTCGCCCGCCGTGGCCTTGGCCAGCAACGTCTTGCCAGTGCCCGGCGGACCCACCAACAACACCCCCTTGGGCAGCTTGGCCCCCAAGCGGGTAAAGTGGCTGGGGTCCTTGAGGAATTGGATGATCTCTCTGAGCTCGACCTCGATCTCATCCAGTCCGCCAACGTCGGCGAACTTGATACCGGTCAGCTTGCCCTGGATTTGGCGTGCCCGGCTCTTGCCCATCGACATCACCCCAGGACCCTCGACCTGATTCGTACGACGAAACAGCAGGTATCCGATCAGGGCGACTGGCAGCAACGGAATGATCCAGCCAAGGAGTGTGGTAAGAAAGGTGTTGGTCGGCTGCTGGCCACGGAAGACGATCCCCAAGGCCAACAGCTCATCGATCAGCTCTGGGTCCTCGACGCGGACGACGTTATAGACGCGGCTGGTATCAGGCTGGCCTTCTGCATCACAGCAGGTGTAAAAGATACGTTCTGTACCCAGCGTCACCTCGGCGATACGGCCATCAGCCAGGTCCTGGCGAAACTGGCTGTAGGGCACCTCCTGCCAGCGCACGATCATGGGCTGAAAAATCAGCGACTGAAAGAGCCACATCATCAACAGGGCAATCAGCGCATAGGCGATAAAGCCCATCGTTTTCCGCCGACCGTCATCCATCATTCTAGTCCTCTTTTCATCTATGGGCTGAGAGGAAAGAAGCTCCGCTCAGAAGCCCGGACGACGAGCCACCCATAGGATACGTTGCGTGGTAGCGCGGGGTGGTTCCGTGCTAAAACACTCGTAGCTTCCTTCCAGGACAAAGCCAGCATCAACGAGATACATGGAGACCTGTTCGGGAGGATAGGCCTGCTCGGTGTGCTTCTCGACGATCTTGCGATAGAGATCGTTCACCCGCTGAAAGCAGGTCACCGTCACGGTGCAGCGTTGACGTCGCTCATCGTAACGGCTCTTCATTACCATGGAGAGATCGGGTGAGTCGCTGAAATAGGTGGCGTCATCCCAGACGGTGGCCAGCGCATAGGCCGTGTTCATGTCCAGGATCCAAAGCCCTCCGGGGGCCAGGTTCGCATATACACGCTGAAACACAGCACTCAGGTCCTCGCCGGTGAGCATATAGTTCATGCTGTCATAGAGGCAGGTGGCCAGGTGCACCGGCTTGGGAAGGACGAAACGGCGCATGTCCTGACAGCTCCACGCCACCGAGACGCCAATCTCGGCGGCCTTACGGCGGGCCTGATCCAACATCCGGGGGGAGCCGTCGACACCATACACGCTCCAGCCCTCTTGGGCAAAGCTGACGGCCACGGTGCCGGTGCCACAGGCCAGATCCAGCATGGTCTTGCCCGGCGCCGGGTGGCGCTCCAAGAGCCGCTGGAGATAGGGGATCATCTTGAGGCTGAACGCCAACTGTCCCGATGCGTCATAGACCTCGGCATACTCGCTGTACATGGCCATAGGCGCCCCCGCTGAATAGATGACCATACTGAGGCGAGTATACCCCTAGATGATGGCGCGTCAACTTGATCACCAGGCGGGGAGATGGGGAGCGCCGAGCGTGCGTGGGGCCCAACGCCGCTCGGCATGTTCGCCGTGGTGGGCTCAATTCCCCGTTTCGCGGTCGGCGTCCTCTGGCGGCCGCTTGCCCCCCATAAAGATGAGGGCCACGGCAGCGACGGCGATCCCGACAAAGACCAAGATAAACCATAAGCCACCGCGGCCGGTCGGCTCCGGGGCGGGAGCCGGCGTAGCCACCTGAATCAGCGCCGCGATGGTCGTATCCACCGCCACGGTAGGCAAAGCCATCGCAGTCTCTACCGGCGGAGGCGTGATCGTGGCCGGGGCGTCGGGCGACGATGCCACGGTGGGCGACGCCGCAGCCTCTGGGTAGGACTCGGAAGTCGTCTCGACAGGCGGCCCGGCTTGCTGGGTCGGCGGCGGAGGCAGCGTCGTCAGCGGCTCTGCGGTCGCCGGGATGACCGGCGACGCAACGGGATCTGTCGGCGTCGCGGTGGGCGCAGCGGCCACAGTGCTATGCTGCGCCGTCGGCTGTGCGGTGGCGGCAGGTGGCGCCGTTGCCGTAAGGGGCGCAACGGTGCCTGTGGGCGGGGGTGTCGCCATCGGCTGCGTCGTCGCCGTGGCAGGGACGCTCGTCGCCGTGACAGGAATGCTCGTTGCCGTGGCAGGAATGCTCGTTGCCGTGGCAGGGATGCTCGTCGCGGTAGGCGACGGCGCGGCAGTAGGCTGCTCGGTCGAAAACGCACGCAGGTTGAGTTCGGTCACATCGCCCGGTTCAAAGGGCCAACCGCTCTGCCATGCTCCCCCTGGTGAAGCACATTCAGCGAGCAGACCATTCACATAAAAGGAGATCGCCGCCCCGGTCGATAGCGTACCCTGGACGATCAGTTTCTCGTCGAAAACTGCCCCGCCGCCATACGTACCTGCCGTCGACACCTGCAGAGGGTTTCCGGTTACGTCGGTCCGCACACCCTCGGCGCGAGCCTCGATCTGGGTGCCTACCGGCGCGGGCTGGCCGTCAACCTCCACCAGGCCATAGAAGGCTTGGGGAATGGCCGGTGGCGCCTGAGCCATAAGCACTCTCGGGGGGAGCAACAGGGACAAGGTAATCAGGGCAACAACCAGCGAGACAGACTTGGTCATGCCATCCTCTCAGCGGATGATAATGGGGCGCAGTTATGTAGAGTGCCGAGCTGGGCGCTGGCGTTGGGCCCAACACCAGCGCCCAGGCGAATACTAGGGCCACGGGATCGGCGCCTGCTTGCCAAAGTTGGCGCCGACCAGGACGACGTCGCGGATATCGACCACGCCATCCTCGTTCATGTCCGCTCGATACGCCACATAGTCAGGGTGGCAGCCATCGGGCGTGGGCTCCCAGTCCAGAGAGGCATTCGGCGGACCACGGCGTTCATAGCGGGCGGCGACAAAGGTGAGATCAAAGATATTGACATTGCCATCGGGCGGCCCGGCGATGGTGAGCTGATGAGGTTCTGGGCAAGAAGCTGGCTTGGTCACCTGCACAGCCGGCCCCAGGATGTCGCCGCCCGATAACGTGACCGGCGGCAGAGATAGGGTACCGGGCGCGGTCACGGACACCGCGCGCTGGGCATAGAGATAGCCGGTCTTTTCCGCGCGCAGTATCAGGCTCGAGTTTACCGGTACTGGCGAGGCAAAGCCAAAATGACCGCTTGCTGTGGTGAGCCCTAACTCCTGCCCATTATGCAAGAGTCTGACGCCGCTATGGTCGCTGCGGCCCTGGAGCAGCACCTGCCCCGAGATGACCGCCTGCGAGCTGCCGCTGGCGCGCAGATCTAGCTCGGTGATGCCCCCTGGGACAAAAGGATAGCTGGCTTGCCACATACCGCCCGGCACAGAGCACTCGGCGAGGACGCCGTTTACATAGAAGGTGATGGCGGCGCCCTCTTGCACATCCCCCTGCACCACCAGCTTGGCGTCAAAGGCCTGCGCACCGCCATACAGGCCCACGGCGGTCGTTGTTATCGGGTTTCCTGGAACTCCCAGGGTAACGCCCACGCCTCTGGCCTCGATCTGGGTTCCCGCCGATGCCGGTTGGCTATCCACCGTCACGGCACCATAAAGGGCATGAGGCAGCATGGGCATCTGAGCCTGAGCTGCCGCTGCCGTCAGCGTGACGAACAACGCCATCGCCAAGAGCGCACACAGGATCCGCCTCATCTCCTCATGCCTCCCCGATGCCCTGCGCCAGATCAGCGCATGTACAAGCGAAAGATCAGCGGCAAAAAGATACGCGCTACCGGAG
>SKLG01000362.1 GCA_007123335.1 Anaerolineae bacterium
ACCCCGAGATGGATATCACCACCGACCGCGCCGATATCTACTGGGACGCGTCGACGACGCGCGCCACCATCCGCCACCACGACGGTCGTATCGAAACCCATGAGGATGCCGATCCCGCCGCTAACCATCAGCGTCCTCTCGCGCACTCGGCGCAGATCGTGGCCGGGCAGGCAGAGCGCCCGCTATGCGGCCTTCCCGAGGGCACTCCCCACGTCCTAGCCATCAATCTCGCCTTCGAGTCATCGCGTGGTGTCCACAGCATTCCTGCAGGGCAAACGCAACGCACCACATCGGGCCAAGATGGCGCACTCGTCTGCATCATTGGGATGGAGGAAGCCCTTGATCGCGCCTATCAAGAGGCCTCCACCTTCTCCGATTTGGGGCTGCCCTGGGCTGAAGCCACATCGCCGGCGGAAGCCAACAACTATGCCCATTTTCCACGCGACCCTGAGCTGCCATCCTATCTGGGAGTCAGCCAATAGATATCGATATTACGCCAGATCGCCGCGCGCCGGATCGCCCTCTGGGCCATAGATCGCATGGCGCCGTATCAAGCCGAATAGACCAGCGTCCTCCAGGTCCTGGCGTAACGCCGTGAGATCGTCGCCCTCCACAGGGGGCATGGGCGGCATCCCCTGGCCCACATCGTATCCGATCATACCGAGCAGCGCCTTGGTGGCCGGGATAGCGCCATAACGCAACAACACGGCGATGATCTCATTGGCCGCGAACTGCAATCGGCGCGCCGTCGCCAGATCATGGTGCTGCACCGCGCCGATGATGTCGATGTAAAGACGCGGCATAAAGTTGTACGTGGTGCCAATGGCTCCGTCCGCGCCCAGACTGTAACAGGGCAAGAACAACTCGTCGGGCCCCGAGAGCACTGTAACCCGCTCAGGATCGCGCGCGACGAGCAACCGAGATAGCGTATAGAGATCGTGGGACGAATACTTGAGCCCGGCAATGCCCTCCATGGCGCAGAGTTCCAACAATTGGTCCAGGCTCAACGAGACGCCCGTCGCACCGGGAATATGATAGATGTACAATGGCACTTTGCTGGCGTCGGTGATGGCCGCATAGTGCCGCTTCACGGCCTCGAATCCCAGGCTGTAGTAAAAGGGCGGCACGGCGCTGATGGCATCACAGCCCACCTGGTTCGCATGTCGCGCCAGCTCCACCGCCGTCTCGGTGCGCAGCGCGCCTACATGCACCATCACCGGCACCCGTCCGCGAGCACGGGCGACGGCAACCTCGGCCATCTGTCGGCGCACATCCTCCGGCAGGAGCACGCCCTCGCCGGTGCCGCCGCACACATACAATCCCCCTATCCCTGCGGCCACCAGACCGTCGATGAGCCGTTCTGTCGCCGGCACATCCAACTGCCCCTGCGGCGTGAGCGGCGTCACCAGTGCTGGCCAGATTCCTCGAAAGTCCATCATCTCCCCCTTTTCCTCTCTTGCTTGGGCGAGTCCCATTGCGCAGGCGATTCTAGCACAAGGCACGTGGAGAGGCCAGTAAGCTGATGTTGGGTGTAACTCCATCAGCCCACGCGCGATTGACGCCGCGCCAGGAACCGATTACGCTCACGGGTGTCGGGTACAAAGGGTCGAACCAGCCAGCCCCAATAGGGCGACGCACAGAATGAGGAGGTTCGGATGAAGATCAAGTCGGTCCAGGCCATGCAGTTGCATCTGCCCCCATCAGAATCCAGCCATGAGCCAAGGAGGCCGGCATGGGCGGAGGACGCCGAGGTGGCCAACCCCATGTCGCGGTTCTCCGAATACAAGCGCCATCGCCGCCTTTGGCAGCCCAAATGGCCCGGCGTCTGGGTCAAGATCACCGCAGAGGATGGCACCTTTGGCCTGGGCGCCTGCTCCTATGGCCGCCCGGTGGCGGCGGTGATTGACGACCACTTTGCGCCGCATCTCGTCGGCGAGAACGCCCTGGCTATTGAGCGCATGTGGGATATGATGTTCCGCATGTCCAAGCCCTATGGGACCGTGGGCCTGGCCTCGGTGGCCATGAGCGGCGTGGACCTGGCGCTCTGGGACCTGGCCGGCAAGCTACAAGGCAAGCCGGTATACGAGCTGCTAGGCGGCCCGGTGCGCGAGCGCATCTTTACCTACGCCACCGGCAACGACACGAATTGGCAACTGGAGCTCGGCTTTAAAGCGGTCAAGCTCGCCTGTCCCTATGGGCCGGTGGACGGCCTCTGGGGCCTGGACCAGAACGAGGCCCTGATCGCCAAGACCTGCGACTTGGTGGGCGACGACGTGGAGGTCATGCTCGACTGCTACATGGCCTTTGACGTCGAGTACACGGTGCGCCTGGCCGAGCGGCTGCGCCCCTACCGCCTCAAGTGGATCGAGGAGTATCTCATCCCCGAGGACCTCGACGGCCATGTGGCCGTGCGCCAGCGCCTGCCCTGGCAGACGCTGGCCAGCGGCGAACACATGTATACTCCCTGGCCCTTCCGCTGGCTTATCGAGCGGCGGGCATTGGACATTCTGCAGCCGGACATCAACTGGGTGGGCGGCCTCACCGCCGCGCGACGCATCGCCGAGATGGCCGATTCCGCCGGGCTCACCGTGATCCTGCACGGCGGCGCCAATCAGGCCTTTGGGCAGCATCTCACCTATGCCATGCCCAGCATGCCATGGGCCGAGTGCTTTGTGGCCACGGCGCCGGGCGTCCCGCTAGAGACCGCCCGCATCCCCGGCACGCCGGTGCCTCGAGACGGCTGGATCGTGCCCAGCTCCAGCCCGGGCTTTGGTCTGGAGATCCAAGAGGAGTGGCTGGTGCCCTTTTTCGCCTGATCTATGACTGCCCCAAGCTGCCGGGCAATTTCTGAATTGCCCGGCAGCTAGACGTGATCATCTATGTCCGTGATCGCCTATGGCTCTGCGTCCTCCTGGGCGGCGATCTGAATCGCCAGCCAGTCCTGGCACGCCCGCCGGGCGATCTCCATCACGCGATGCAGCGGCATCTCACTGGCCTGAGCCATGGCCACGCACTCCTCGTACTCGGGCTTGGCCGAGACGACCTCGCCCTCAAGAAGCTTGAGCTTGCAGGTCACCGTGCCCAGTGGCGTCGATACCTGCACCATCTTGCGCTCGGCGACGGTGCGCTCTAACCAGCGGCGCCGCACGCCCAACGTCGTCGTCTCTCGCAGCAACAAGGCATCAAAGCGCGCCACATCAGAAGGTCGGCAGAGCACCGAGAGGGTCACCGCCGGGCGGTTCTTTTTCATCACGATGGGCGTGAACCACACATCCAGTGCGCCGGCATCGAGCAAGAGCTGGAGCGCATACCCCAGCTCCTCGCCGGTCATGTCGTCGATGTTGCACTCCAGGCAGGCCACGGCGTCAGGTCCGCGGCCCTCATAGTCTGCCACGGAATCCTCGCTCAAGGTGCCGGGCACTTTCAGCGCCGTCTCCGGCGCCAGTGCCCGGCACCTAAATCGGCAGAATAGGCGCTCATGCCATCGCTCCGTCAGGACGCTTTGCGTGCGCTGGCGACGCGGTTGGCGATCATCCCCGCCATGATCCCCGCGCCGATGCCGTTATCGATATTCACCACCGCCAGGCCAGGCGAGCAGGTTTGCAGCATCGAGAGCAACGCCGCCTTGCCACCGCCCCCATGCCCGTATCCCACCGAGGTGGGCAGGCCGATCACCGGAACGTTGGCCAGGCCCGACACCACCGACGGCAGCGCCCCATCCATCCCCGCCGCCACAACCAGGACATCCACGTCCTCTTCCTCGAGAAGCCGCTTCAGCGGCCCAAAGAGGCGATGCAAGCCCGCCACGCCTACGTCGAAAAAGAGGGTGACCGCGCAGCCCAGTTCGCGACAGATGACGGCGGCCTCCTCTGCTGCCGACTGATCCGAGGTGCCTGCCGTCAGAATACCTACGCGTCCTCCCGTCAGCGTCACTCCCTGACCTTCTCGACGAACCACGGCCATGCGCGAGGCGCCAAACCATTCGAACTCTTCCGGCGCATAGGTCTCGCTCAGCGCCATATGGAGGGCATCGGGGACGCGGCTGAGAATCGCCCGACCCGTGCGCTCCAATAATGTCGCCGCAATGCCCAGCGACTGCTCCACCGACTTGCGATGGCAAAGAATAACCTCCGGCACGCCCTTGCGGTTCTCTCGATCGAGGTCGGGACAAGCCGTTGACACATCGGCGATCCCGGCCGCGCTCCAAGATACCTTGCGCATACCCTCAGGCGCTGTCTGATCCTGTTGATGACTCGAGTTGCTCATTCATTGCTCCCATACGGTAACCATTCAAATCCAACGTCACATACCGGTAACCGAGCTCGTGCAGGCGATCGACCACCCTCTCGCGCAGATCCTCTCGAACAAGGATGGGGATCGCCTCTGCAGCCACTTCGATGCGCGCCATCGATCCGTAATCCCTCACACGCAACTGTACCTCGCCCAATAGCTCACCCAGAACCTGCTCAGCGCGCTCGACGCGCTCCAAACCCTCCCGCGTCAGCGGTGTATCATAGGGAAAACGCGTGGCCAGGCAAGCTGCCGCCGGGATGTCCGCCGTAGGCAGGCCGCGTTGCCGAGACAGCCAGCGGATCTCAGCCTTGGTCAGGCCCACCTCCGCCAACGGCGCTCGCACGCCGAGTTCCCGTGCCGCCTGCGATCCCGGCCGATAGTCATGGGCGTCGTCACGATTCTCTCCATGCAGCAGCACTGGGCGCGGGAGGCCCTCTTCAAGCTCCGCTACCAGGTCCAAAAGCGCGGCGAATCGCGCCTTCTTGCAGTAATAGCAGCGCAACGGGTGGTTGCCGGCGACCTCTGGAATCTGGAGATCATCAAACGATACTACCTCGTGCCTGACACCAAGAGCCGCAGCCACCGCCCTCGCCCGCTCTAGCTCGTGGCGCGGCAAGAGCGGCGAATCCGCTGTAAGCGCCAAGACATGCTCGGCTCCCAACGCATCCACCGCGGCCGCCAGAAGGTAGGAGCTGTCAACGCCCCCTGAAAAGGCCACGGCCACATGGCCGCATGCCTTGAGCAGGGTTTCGAGCTCTTGCGCCTTGTCTAACGCAGTATTCGCGGCCATGGCGGTCCAGGATGTTCCGATCATACTCTCTCCAACAGTACTATGTCGCCCCATTATAGGGAGGGACCTTGACTGCTCCAAGTGCCGCATCGCGACTTCCGCCCAGCTTTAGAGCATGCCATTCTGTCCAATTTGCCAGAATTGCGTCACCGCGAGCCACTGCGTATAATGCCGCGAGTGCCTTGCCTCACAAGGGCGTAGGCGTACCTGAGATCATGCATCTGTCGCCAATCGCTACACAAGGAGAATTCATGGAAATCACGGCGATTCATATCATTGCCCTTCTGATCGCGGGTCTGGTCAGCGGCTTTGTCAACACCGTCGCCGGCGGCGGCTCGTTTCTGACCCTGGCGGCGCTAGACTTTGCCGGGCTTGACCTCCTCATGGCCAATGGTACGAACCGCGTCGCCGTAGAGATTCAGACCCTCGTGGGTGTGGCCGGCTTTCGCAGCAAGGGCGTCTCTGATGTGCGCAAAAGCCTACACTTTGCCATACCGGCCCTGATCGGTGCTATCTTGGGCGCCTACCTGATTACCAACGTTGACAGGACCTTCTTCTCACGATTGATGGGCGTCGCCATGATCGTGATGCTGGTCATCCTCATCGTCAACCCCAAAAAGTGGCTCCATGGGCGCGAGGTCGTCTTTAACAGCAACCGCAAGCTTATCGCCTATGCGACATTTTTTGGCATCGGCTTGTACGGGGGAGCCATCCAGGCTGGCGTGGGCTTTTTGCTCATCACAGCGCTGGTGTTGGTGGCAGGGTTTGACCTCGTCAACACCAACAGCCACAAGGTCTTTATCATCGGTACCTACACGCTGTTTGCGCTGGCCACGTTTGCGCTGCGGGGTCAAGTCAACTGGGTTCTGGGTCTCGTGCTCGGCATCGGCGATGGCGCCGGAGCGTGGATCGCCTCACGCATGTCGGTAGATCGCGGCAACCGCTTTGTGCGCATCGGCCTCGGGCTGACGCTGGCAATCCTGTCTGTGCGCTACCTTGGGTTGGTGCAGTTCTAGCACACGGCGGCTATTTTGCCCCACATGTGCTGCTACCCGCCCGCGACTTGTCCTCAGTCCGCCTCCTGCTCCCAGAGAGCGGTAACGACATCGCAGGCAAAGACGGGACCGTCGTAACATATCAGCCGATCGCCGCAGTGACAGGCACCACACACCCCCAGGCCACACTTCATGGCGCGCTCAAGGCTTACCTGGCAGGGCACACCATGCTCTGCTGCGGCGGCACACACCGCGCGGAGCATCACTTCGGGGCCGCAGGCATAGACACTGTCACAGCTCCCAAATGTGGGGCTGTCTACCACCGCCTGGGCCGCCCCTAGAGCCGTACCGTAGAATCCCGCCGAGCCATCGTCGGTGGCCAGCTCTACGGCGACTTGAGGGTGGCCGGCGACGGGCCCGTCGCCGCTCAGCGCTCTGAACCGCTCGACGAGCATCAACTGCGAAGCCGACCGCGCACCCAGTACCACCGTGAGCGTGTGGCCAAGCTCCGCGGCGCTCCGGGCCAGCAGATACAACGACGCCGTGCCGCTGCCGCCACCGATGAGCAGGTGTCTCTCCCCAATCAGTGTATAGCCGCTGCCATAGGGGCCGCGAATCCACAGACGATCGCCGGGGCGCAGCGCACAGAGCGCCTCGGTAAAGGGGCCGATAGCGGCAATTGTCAGCGTCAGCGTATGGCGTCCATCACCATCGACATCCACATCGACGACGCTAAAGGGGCGCTCCTCGATGCGCGGCAACCAGACCATGACAAACTGACCCGGCTGAATCCCCATGGGCGGCCCAGCGCGCTCATCGACCAGATCGAGAGTGACGCCGGCGTTGCCCTCCGGAATGCGCCGATCTACCCGATATACTCGGTGAGTCTCGACCATCGGGCGCACCGAACGCATCTCAACCATGGTCATCGCGACTCCCGGCAAGGCATACGATGGGCGCAGCCACGGAATGACAGGTCGGCATATCCTTCCATCTCCATCAGCGCCACAAGCTCGTCGGCGATCCGCCCAAAGACCGTGCTCCCCTCACGGTAGAGCGCCGAGCCCAGCCCCACCGCCGTCGCCCCGGCCATGATCATCTGCATGGCGTCGCTCCCCCGGCTCACCCCGCCGGTGCCGATGATCGGCACATCCACGGCAGCCGCCAGCTCATAGACGCAACGCACGGCGATGGGCAGCAACGCCTGCCCCGATACCCCACCCACGCGATTCGATAACACCGGGCACCCGGCGTGGACATCGATGATCATCCCCGGCCCCAGCGTATTCACCGCCGTCAGACCGTCCGCGCCGGTGTCCACTGCGGCTCTGGCTACGTCGACTAGATTGGGGGCATTGGGCGAGAGCTTGACCAGCAGCGGGCCGCCCCAAATCTGGCGCACGCCACGCGTCGCTTCCGCTGTCGCATCAGGATCGAACGCAAAAGGCCGCCCAAACTCGCTCTCGACATTGGGACAGGAGACATTTAGCTCGATCAGGTCAGGCTCTGCCGCCACGATATGCTGAACAGCGGCGGCAAAGCCCTCAGGCGTATCGCCAAACACGCTGGCAATGAGCGCCACGCCAAACTCGCTTAGCTCCCTCTTGGCCTGCATCAACATCTCGGCCTGCGCCGCAGCCCCCGGATTCGAGAGGCCGACAGCGTTAATCAACCCGCCCTCCCAGGCCAGGACGGTCGGGTTCGGGTGGCCGATGCGGGCGTCGAGGCTGCACGACTTGGCCGTGACTGCGCCGGCGCCATCGCGGGCCGCGCGCACCAACATGCCAGCATTGCTGCCCCAGATACCCGAGGCCAACACCAGGGGATTGCGCAGGCGAACCCCGCACAGTTCCACCGCAAGATCGATCATCTGCTCCCACCACTCAGATAATCCATCACCCGCGCCAGCTCCTCAGCGTTCAAGCGCCCGTCGTCGGCCAATGTCTGGGCCAGCTCACGCAAGGTAAGCGCGGCGTGCAGCCGGTAGCCATGGCTGGCCAGGTCCTCCCGCCCCCCCTGCTCGCGGTCGATGAGCACGACGACATCCTCCACCACCAGCCCCTGAGCCTCCAGGGCAGCGATGGCCTCCAGCTTGCTCCCGCCACTGCTGATCAGGTCGTCCAGCACCAGCGCGCGCTCCCCGGGCTGATACGCGCCCTCCACGGCGCGCCGGGTGCCGTGTGCCTTGACCTCGCCGCGCGGGTAGATCATCGGCTGCCCAAGCCGCAACGACACCGCCGTGGCGATGGGCAGGGCGGCATAGGGGATGCCCGCGATGCGGTCGTAGACCAGCCCCTCCATCGTCTCGGCATAGACCTGGGCCACATCCGCCAGCAGCGCCGGCTGGCTGACCAACATGCGCAGATCCACATACACCGGCGACCACGCGCCCGAATGCAGAGTGAAATCGCCAAAACGCACACACCCAGCATCGTGCAGGCCGCGACACAGCCGCAGCCTCATATTCAACTTAACGGGGCGGGCGTTGGGCCCAACGCGGTCTCCGACCCGCTCTTCTGTGAGAGGCAATCGTCCTCGCCCCCCCGTCACCTTCGAAACAGATGCGGACGATTTGATCGCCGCGATCTGATCGCCGATCTCGTCGCGGAGCTCCCTGGCGGCCGCCGCCGGATCAGACGCATAGATCACGCTACGTGAGGCATTAATGATCACCCCTAGCCCCTCTTTATCCAGGCCCGCTCGGAGGACGGCGTCAAGATCTCCCCCTTGCGCACCTACGCCGGGCACCAAAAACCAGGTCTTGGACCAGCGCGCACGGATGCGGGCCATATCCTGGGGATACGTAGCTCCCATCACCAGCCCTATTTCCCCTCCCGAAGGTCCAACAAGGTCATCGGTAGGAGAGGTAGCACTCGTGCTGGACCTTCGGGAGGGGTCAGCCGCAGCCGTTGCCCACTGCCCGGCGAGGTCGGCGACGTGCTCATACAATGGCGTGCCGCTCTGCCGCCAATCCTGAATCTCGCCGGCCGAGGGGTTTGACGTCTTGCACAACACAAACACCCCCCGATCCTCATAGGCCAGAAAGGGCAGCACCCCATCGGCGCCAAGGTATGGATTCACCGTCACCGCATCGGCGTCCCACACCTCGAACACAGCGCGAGCATAAGCCTCGGCCGTCGAGGAAATATCGTTCCGCTTGGCGTCGAGGATCACCGGAATATCCTCAGGGATGCTGTCCAGCGTCTCACGCAGGGCATCGAGGCCAGGCTGCCCAAACGCCTCATAGAAGGCGATATTCGGCTTGAAAGCACACACATAAGGCGCCGTAGCCTCCACCACCGCCCGCCCAAAATCGGCCAGCAAAGTGGCGCGCAGATGTCCCCTCCCGCCTGCTCCCTCGGCAAGCTGAGTGGGGCGCGGGCGTGGCGATCTGAATCGCCGCCCGCCTGCTTCCTCAACGCTGGCCCCAACAATACCCGACGCCGAGATAGCGTCGGGCACCGGATCAAGGCCGACGCAGAGCAAGCTATCCCGCGCGCGAATGCTGGCGACCAGCTTCTGCCAAAAGGTCCTGTTCGTCGAGATCATCCTCACGCCTTTCCCAGTACGGCGGCCAAGAGCGCCATGCGAATATACATGCCATTCTCCATCTGACGGAAATAGGCCGCGCGCGGGTCACTATCCACATCATAGTGGATCTCACCGACTCTGGGCAGCGGGTGCAAGAGGGCCATCTTGGCCTTGGCGCCACTCATCAACTCGGGCGTAATCACGTAATAATCCTTCGCCGCCTCGTACATGCTCAGGTCGGCAAAGCGCTCCTTCTGCACCCTGGTCACATAGAGCACATCCACCTGATCGATGACCTCCTCCACCCGATCCGTCTCCACCACCACCCGCCCGGCCCCCTCCAACGCCTCCTTGATATCGGCCGGAAGACGCAACGATTCGGGTGAGACAAAACTGAACCGCGTGTCATAGAGCTGCATCAATCTGGCCAGAGAATGCACCGTTCGACCATTATGTAAATCGCCAACCATGGCCACATGCAGTCCGTCGAGGCGCCCAAGCTCGGTGTAAATGGTATAGAGATCGAGAAGCCCCTGCGTCGGATGCTCTCCAACGCCATCACCGGCAGAGATCACCGGCTTGCTGCAGTAGCGCGCCGCCACCTCAGAGGCGCCCACCTCGGGATGACGCAGCACAATGACGTCGGCGTAGCATTCCAGGGTGCGGATCGTATCAGGCAGCGACTCGCCCTTGCTGACCGACGAATACTGCACGCCATGGATGGGAATCACCGAGCCGCCCAGCCTCTCCATGGCCGCAATGAACGAGGAGGAGGTGCGGGTGCTCGGCTCGTAAAAGAGATTGGCCAGTACGTGGCCCTTGAGCAGATCGGTGGCGCCCACCCGTTTGACGATCCCGCGCATTTCGTCCGCAACGCTTACAATATACGCCAGATCCTCCCGCCCGAACTGGCGCACCGAGACGATGTCGCGCCCGTAAAAGCTGCTCTGGCGATGGGGAGCGAGTCCTACGATCTTTTGTCCGCTATTGCGCTCCGTCATGTTACACCTCCTGCCCAGCGATCTGATCGTCCACCGCCCAAAGCTCCTCAGCCCGACGCCCTAGGCCGCCCGCTGAACCTCACGCCCAGAGCCGGCCGCGGCGAGCCGCCTTCCCTCTCGCCACACGACCTGGCCGTGCAATGTCACCTCGACCACCTGGCCCAGCGCCCATTTATCCACAAAGGGCGACCATCCGCAACGTGTATGATACCCGCCAAAGGGCAGCCGATACGCCTCGCCCAGCTCTACCGCAACAAGCGTCGAGGGATCTGGGGCAAGGCCATAGATGCGTAAGGGGTTGTCGTGTAACAGCTTCACCAAGCGCTCTTGGGTCAGCCGCCCCTCGTCGACCGCTCGCAACATCAGAGGCAACGTCGTCTCCAGGCCGGGCACCCCAGGCGGCGGCTGGGCAATCCCGTTTCTCTGCCATTCCTTCTCGGCCACCGTGTGCGGCGCATGATCGCTGGCGATGGCGTCCACCAGATCCAGCCGCTCCCAAAAGCGCTGCACCAGGTCGGGAGCCAGGAGCGCCGGCTTCATGATGCCAAAGGGGCCAAGCGTCGCCAGGTCATCCGTCGACAGGAAAAGATGATGCGGCGTAACCTCGCAGGTTACCAACGCGCCGGCCTGTCGCGCTCGATCGATGGCCAGCAGCACATCGGGATGCGGCACGTGGCACACGTGGAGCGCCTGCTCATAGCGCTGCCCCAAAGCCAACACCCGCTCCACCGTCGGCGCCTCACCATGCACGGCGATGGGGCCCGGCCCAGGCCACGCCTCGAACACCTGCTCCAGCGAGCGCCCCCTATCCAGGGTCATATCGCCAAACGTCTCGTCGAGATACAGCTTGAGCCCAACGGTCTGAGGCGCCATCGCCAGCAGCGGTTCCAGCGCGCCCCCCATATAGCCGGCAAAAAACCCATAGTCGCACACCGCCGACGCCTCGAACAACCGGCGCTTTCTCTCCAGTGCATCAGGGGTGATCGTCGGCGGCTGCGTGTTGGGCATATCCAGCACCAGGGTCATGCCGCCCGCCAAGGCCGCAGTCGTCCCGCTGAGAACGTCCTCCTTGTGCCCGCCACCTGGCTGCCGCAGATGAACGTGTATATCCACCAGTCCAGGCAGAACGAACCGTGTCATGGACGCCTCCAACGGGTAATAGTCAAACAAAAAGCCCTACGCCCCCACCGCTCAGTCATGGATGAGAATCAATGTGCCCGGGTTGGCAGCCGTCGCGTTGACGGTCCGCGATCCTTCAGGCACCACCGGATCGGTCCAATGGAAGAGCCACTTGGCATCCTCATGCTTGAGATTGACGCATCCAAAGCTGGTTGGCGTGCCAAAGTTATTGTGCCAATAGGCGCCATGAAGCGCATAGGCGCCATGAAAATACTGCACATAGGGGACGTTCGGCAAATAGTAGCCTGGCCCGGTCATCAACTGCGATTCAAGCTTGCGGGTGATACGATACTTGCCCTTCACCGTCGGGGAGTTACGTCGCCCGCTACTTATCTGCGCTTCGTACACCACCTCCGTCCCCTCATAGGCTATGAGCCACTGTCTGGACAAATCGACCTCGATCCACTTTTCGTCGGTAGGCAATGGCAAAAAGGTGCTGGTGACCCATTCTGGGGTCGACGTCGGCGCCGGTGTGTGGGTCATCGTAGGCGACGGCGTCGGTGAAGGAGTCAGCGTCTGGGTCGGCGTCAACGTCGGGGTATGCGTGGGGGTCGGTGAAATCGTGGGCGTCAACGTCCATGTCGGCGTGCTGGTTGGCGTGGGGGTACGTGTCACGGCGCCCAGAGCGACGCGGGCCTGCTCTGCGCGACTCGTATCCGTGATAAAGAGCAAGAACATCCCAGAACCAACGAGGATAAAGCCCAGCATGGCCAGCATCAACCCATTGCGGAACACGCGAGTCGTCGAGAGCGGTCCTCGCGCCTCAAGATGGATCCAGCCCCCCTCCGCTGCCTCAGCATCTCGGTCGCCCTGCGCATCAAGATCCCGTCCTGGGGAACGATCCATCACGGCGCCGGCGAGGTCATGGTCATCCGTCACCGGACTCGCTTCTCGATCAACCTTTCGCTCGTCGGCCATGCTTGCAGACCACGCAGCCGCAATACCCTCGACGTCGGCATCAATATCCTCATCATTGGACGGGTTCTGTTCGGCCGATGTAGCATCCTCCATCCCCGGTGCATCCAAAGGTTTGCCATCGCCCTCGTCTACCTCATCTGAGGGCGTGACAGATTCTGGCGCTGATGGCGGCGCGGCCACGGGCTCGACGCCCGTCTCGTCACGCAGAGTAGAACCGGCCCGCAGGATGGGTACCGGTGTATCGACTTCCCAGGGCGGCACAAACAAGGCAGGACCATCTAGCTCGCCGCTGACCGGCGTCTCGCTGACCGACGTCGAGCCCGATGCCGCGCTGCCCGGATGCACTCGATCGCCATCATGAACACCCCTCTGTGGCGTGCCAGTCTCTGGCACGCTGGGTTCTTCTACCGCAAGCCTGGCATCTGCAGCCGGCGCCATCTCCAGCCGGCGCAGCGCAGCGCTGGCCTGGGCGTTGCCGGGGTTGATCGCCAACACCCGTTGGTACATGACACGCGCCAGTTCAACATCCTGGCTCAATGCCGCCAGCCAGAGCCATGCCTCCTCTGTCTTGGGATCGCGCGCCAGAGCCTCCTCCAGATACCGCCGCGCCCGTGCTCTGTCTCCCTGCCGGGCCGCTTTGATGCCCCTATCCAGGAGCCGCTGAACCCGTTGGTGAGCCGCATCCGCAGCGGCGGCCCCATCACCTATGCCACCAGACGCATCGGTTCCCTTCACATTGCCAATCTCATCCGCATTATCAACCATCGCCAGCATCAACTCCCCGAGGGATGTAGCCGGTTTTCATGTTCGGGGGATTATATCATGGGCATCACGCCAAGACAATCAAAGGTTGTCGCCGCACAAGCCACAAACCGGTGCGCCGTTTGAACTAACGGCGAGATTGTGGTACTAGTAGGGAGCATACCTTGCCAAACGTTGTGCGCATCGGCCATGAGCGATCCCGCTGCGTCCGCCGTATCGTATCTTGCATTCATGTCAGAAAGGAGATGCCCGTGAAGGCCGCATTCACCCTCACCCCTCCCGAGTCTCGTAGGCTCATCGCCAAGGCCGTCGTCAAGATGCCCGAGGTGCAGGCCGCTCTGGAAAAGGGCTATGTGATCCTGCCCGGCAGTACCGCCAATGCCTACATCGTCG
>SKLG01000568.1 GCA_007123335.1 Anaerolineae bacterium
AATAGTGTTAGGTTCCGGTCCAAGGTGCCGGGCACTTTCTAAAGTGCCCGGCACCTGAGAGCGTAGCACCCGAGAGCGTAGCACCCGAGAGCGTATACCATTCACGGAGGACAACCATGGAAGCAAAACGAGTCCTTTTCACCGAACCCAACGTCGTCGAGCTCGAGACCTTTGACGCGAACCTCGACGCACTGCCCGCCGATCGCGTCGCCATCCGCAACCACTATAGCCTGATCAGCCCCGGCACCGAGCTGGCCTGCCTCTCGGGCACCGAGAGCTGGGCGCGGCTGCCCTTTGTGCCCGGCTATGCCGGCTGCGGCGAGGTCGTGGCCGTGGGCGCCGACGTGGATGATTGGTTCGTGGGCGACCGCGTCTTTTCCTACACCAAGCACGCCAGCGTCGTCCAGAGCGCCAACCTCATCGCCCGCGTCCCCGACGGCCTGGACATGCGCCTGGCGGTGTTCGCGCGCATGGCCGCCGTGTCGATCACGGCGCTGCGCGTCAGCGAGGCCGAGCTGGGCGATTGGGTGGCGGTGTACGGCCTGGGCCTGGTGGGCAACCTGGCCGCCCAGCTCTTTGCCCTGGCCGGTTGCACCGTCGTGGGCATCGACCTCTCGCCCAAGCGCTGCGCCATCGCCCGCCTCTGCGGCGTGCACCACGCCCTAAACCCCGACGAGGTGGATGTCCACGAGGCCATCGCCGACCTGACCGACGGCCACATGTGCCAGACGGTGGTGGAGGCCATCGGCGCCGCGTCGTTGGCCGAGCCGGCGGCGCGCCTGGCGGGCAAGCTGGGCGAGGTCGTCCTGCTGGGCTCGCCACGGGCCGCTCATGAGGCCGACGTCACCGAGTTGTTGCGGCGCATCCACCTCTGGGGCGACGGCTGCGTGACGTTCAAAGGCGCCCATGAGTGGCGTTACCCCATCAAGCGCGACCCGGCGGGCCATATCAAGCACTCTATCGAGCGCAATGTGGACATACTCCTGGGGCTCATCGCCTCGGGCACGCTGCACGTCGAGCATCTCATCACCCATATCCTGCCGCCGGATCAGGCGCCCGAGGCCTATGCCGGCCTGTGCGAGCGTAGGGACGAGTATCTGGGTGTGCTTTTGGATTGGACCCACGTATAATAAGCTGCTGGATGTTCCAGGTGCCGGGCACCTCAGAAGGTGCCCGGCACCTAATCAACCCAAAGGAGATTACCATGCAAGCCAAACTCAAGCTCTCCCTCAGCCTCTCTGCCGAGCCGTCCGCCGACGATCTGGCCTTTGCCCAGCAGCTCGGCGTGCAGGCGGTCTACATCTGGGTGCGCCCGGAACAGCGCGACGCCGCCTTTCTCACCGCCCTCCGCCAAAAGGTCGAGGACGCCGGCATCGAGCTGTATATGGTGGGCAACATGAACGTAGGCAAGTCGCCGCGCATCCACCTGGCGCTGCCCGGCCGCGATGAGGATATCGCCGCCTTTCAGCAGTTCGTGCGCAACCTGGGTCAGGCCGGCATCGGCGTGACTACCTTTACCTGGGAGCCCGACCAGGTCTGGAGTTCCGCGCCCACCGAGTCGCGAGGCGCCCGCGCCCGCCACGTCGATCTGGACGATCTGGCCAAGCAGCCCTACACCCACGGGCGCGCCTATGAAGAGGACGAGCTGTGGGACAATTTCAACTACTTTATGGAGCGCATCATCCCGGTGGCCGAGGACGCCGGCGTGCGCCTGGCGCTGCACCCCAACGATCCCCCGGCCTATGTGCCGCTGGGCGGCGTGCCCTGCCTGATCAAGAACGCTGCCGCCTATCGCCGGGCGTTCGAGATCGCCGACAGCCCCGCGCTGGGGATGGAGTTCTGCATGGGCTGCTGGCTGGAGGGCGGCGAGGGCTTTGGCGACATTCTGGAGGGCATCCGCGAGTTTCAGGCCGATGGGCGCATCCTTATCGTCCACTTTCGCAATGTGAGCGCGCCGCTGCCCGTGTTCACCGAGACCTTTCTCGACAACGGCTATATGGACATGTACCAGATCATGAAGACCCTCGTCGAGACGGGCTATGCCGGCACGGTGACTCTCGATCACACCCCGCATTTCGCCGGCGACTATGCCAAGGGCGGCGGTTCGGCCTATGCCATCGGCTATATGCGCGCCCTCATCGAGCGCGCCGAGGCCGAGCTTGGGGGATAGGCGCATCGTCGCCCCACGGTGGATCTGCCCTGCCCTGGCGTTGCCGGGGCAGGCGTTCGATCTGGTGGTGGAGGGACGGATAAGCGCCGACGCGCGGGTGTGTTTGACCCGCGGCGGAGACGAGGTGCCGGTTGCGGTAGAATCGGCAGAGCCCGTCACTGGTATGGGGGCCTACGCAGGGCCGCTCACGCGCCTGCGCTGCCGGCCTGAATCCTGGCCGACGGTGGGGCAACGCCTATGGGACCTGGAGATCATCATGGGGAACCGGCGGGAGGTGGCGCCCAACAGCGTCTGCCTGCTCGCCGAGCAGCCCCAGGAGATCACGCTGGCTCACACCTCGGACCTGCATCTGCTGCTGGCCCAAGATGGCCGCCTGGCGGAGCGTCGTGGGGTGGCGCGGGCGCTGGTGGACGCCATCAACGCGCTAAAGCCGGACCTGGTGCTGAACACCGGCGACCTGATCAGCCGTTACGGCGTGAACCAGGCGCGGCTGAGCGATGCGCAGATACGCTGGCAGGCAAGACAGGCTCGACGCATCTTCTCCGCGCTTGAGGCGCCCATGTTCGTTATCCCCGGCAACCACGACCTGGCCTTTGAGGCCAGTCGCGCCGCCTGCGCCGAGGAGATGGGCCTGCCCTGGGGGCGCGACACCGATGACTATTGCTTTGACCTGGGTCCGACCCGGTTCATCGCCCTCGACGGCCGCCAGTACTGCGACGAGATCACCGGAAATAAGCTCGCGCCTGAGCGCAGCGAGGCGCAAAAGGCGTGGCTGCGCGATGCCCTGCGGTCGAGCCCATCAGAATCGATGCGCGTGGTCTTGACCCACTATGATTACGCCGGCGACATCGGGCCGATCCTGGCCGAGGAGGGCTGCGACCTGTTGCTCATCGGCCACACCAACGCGCCTCCCGAGGGCGAGGCGCCCTGGATCGACGGGCACCTCTCGGGGACCCTGGCGCTGCGGGTGTGGCGCATCGGCGATGGGCGCGCTATTCCCGGCCAGGAGCTGACCTACGCCCAGCTCGGCGTCGCGTCTCCCTTTGACGAGGCGCTCCTGGCCGAGTAATCGACGGGGCGTGCGCCGTTGTGTCTAGCGCAGCGTGCCCTCGTCCAGGTAGCGCTGAAAGAGCTGGCCCCAGCCGGTGTCTTGCTTCCAGCGCTCATAGATGTGGCGCTCTTTGGTCGGCCAGCGGTAATAATCGTGATACGCCTCGGAGACGAACGACGTGGGGTGCACCAGTGGCGTGTGAAAGAGCAGCCTTTGCAGGCACTTGGTCGGGCCGTACCACGATAGCCAGCCCAGCGCCCGGTGAAAGTTCATGCCGATGCGAAAGCCCCAATCCTCCCCCGACACGTCATCGCCGACGATCTCGATCTCTCGTGGGTCGCCCACGCCCAGCCCCTGCTCGTGAGCCAAGCGGATGTAGCCGATGCTCAGCGGGTCAAAGCCCATCATCTTGGCCGCGATGGCGTCGATGGCCACCTGATCGCCGCTGGCCAGGATGACGTTCTTGACCACCGGCTCCATGATGCGCGGACCGGTGCCGTTGCCCGCCGTGGTGCCGTCCATCACCGCGAAAATGCCGGGGTGGATCTCCTTCTGGATCTTGAGCAGGTCCACCAGCGTCTCGTGGATCCAGGTGTGGGTATAGTGGCGGCGGGTGTTAAGCAGCCCGCCAAAGGCGTTCTTCATCGCCCCGGTGGTGGTGGTATAGATGTGGCATTTCACCGTGGGCAGGTGCACGATGCTCTTGCCCTGGAAATAGTCGGGGATGCGA
>SKLG01000300.1 GCA_007123335.1 Anaerolineae bacterium
ACGAGCACATCGACGAGGGGATCATAGCACGTCTTGAGGTGATGGCGGTGCTGAATCTCTATCATCTTGGCCAGATCATAGGTTTCCATATAAGGGCTGTGGATGCCCCCGATGGCGAACTGGAACCCGTACTCCTCCTTGACCTCCTCGCTATAGGCAAAGGGGCCATCGGCGGCGATAAAGTTGAGCTCCACGCCAAAGTAGATATCCAGCTCTGGCGCCAGGGCCTGGAGTTCGTCCCGGATCGATAGGTGATGGGGCAGCTTGTCCAGGGAGTTCAAGTGGTCGGTGATCCCCAGAGCGGTTACGCCGATCCGCTGGCACTCTTGCACCATGGCCGGGATCTCCATGGTCTCGTTGGCGCATTTGAGGTAATTGGTGTGCGTGTGCATGTCACAGCGCGGTAGGGTCGTCATGGCATCTCCTTCATGTGGCGGATTCTCGATCACGAGTATACCCCAATCCCAAGGCGCACCCAACAGGACGGCTGCTGACGTACAGCGGCGAATCGCGAACGCCGGTCTTGAGCATGCTTGCTCTCAAGGCGCCTCGGCGCTGGTGATGTGTCGCTCAAAGAGGTACAATGGCAGGCAGATGAGCCATCGACGGGCCATGCGACGAGAAAAGGGGGAATACGGATGGCGGGACAAGAGGTGCGGGTTGACCATCAGGAACTGGAGCGTTTCTGCGCCGAGCTGTTGCAGGCAGTGGGCGTGCCGGCGGAGGACGCAGCGCTGACGGCGTCCATTCAGGTGGAGGCGGATCTGCGCGGCGTCTATTCCCACGGCAGCCGCGCCCTTCCTCGCTATGTGCGCAATATCCGCCACGCCAGTAGCAACCCTACGCCCAAGATCACCCTGCGCGAGGAGGGGCCTGCCTATGCCCTGGTAGACGGCGATTATGGCCTGGGGCAGGTGGTGGCCACGCGGGCGATGAGCCTGGCCATCGAAAAGGCCCGCAGTTCCATCGTTGCCGCTGTGGGCGTGCAGCGCAGCAGTCACTATGGCGCCGCGGCCTATTACGCGGTGATGGCCGCGGAAGCGGGGATGGTGGGCTTTAGCACCTCGGTGGGCGGCGGCGTCAACCAGGCGGCCTATGGCGGGCGAGACGCCGTCCTCGGCAACAGCCCCCTCGCCTATGCCATCCCCGCCGGAGAGGAGCGCCCCATCGTGTTGGATATGGCCACCGGCATCTCGGCCCACGGCAAGATACAGTTGGCCAAGAACGCCGGGGAACTGCTACCCGAGGGCTATTTCATGACCACTGCGGGAGAGGATACCTGTGATCCGGCTGTGGCGGCGGTGGTTTTGCCCACTGGCGGCCCCAAGGGCTTTGGGCTGGCGTTGACCATGGACATCCTGGCCGGCGTCATGTTGGGCGATGTGGCCGCGTTCCGCCGCAACCGTCGCGAGCCGGACGTGCCCCTTAGCGCCGGGCACTTTTTCTTGGCTCTCAACGTCGCCGGCTTTCGCCCGCTGGACGAGTTCAAGGCCGAGGTGGATCGCGAGATTCGCCACATTCGCGCCTCCAGGCCCCGGGTTGGCGTCGAGCGTGTCTGCGTGCCGGGGGAGCTTGAGTGGCTCAAGAAGGACGAGCAGCTCGCCCACGGCATCGCACTGGCGGCTGAGGACTTGGCTATGCTCAAGGCGTTGGGCGAGGAATTGGGCGTCGAGGCAGATTGGTGAGACAAAGAAGGGAGGATCACCCCATGAAAATGGATTTCGAGGTCTATCTCTGGCCCGGCTACACGGCTGAGGACATCCTATCTCTAGAGGACATGGCCGGCATCGACATGGCGGTGGTCATGCCGCAGGTCCAGGAGCGTTGCGACAACGAGGGCTTGGCGCGAGCCATCGCCGGCCATGACCGCCTGATCGGCTGCTGCTGTCCCAACCCGAATTATGGCGCGGAGGCGTTGGAGGAGTTTCGACGAGGCATCAAAGAGTGGGGGCTCAAGGGCCTCAAGCTGATGGCCATGCGCCAGAACTATTTCATCGACAGCGCCGTGGTGGACCCGCTGATGCGCGAGGCGCGCGAGCTGGGTATCCCGGTCACCATCCACTCCGGCGGCTCGCCCTGTCATCCCACGGCCATCGGCAACCTGGCCGGGCGTTATCCGGAGGTATCGATCATTATGGATCACGCCGGATACCCCGGGCACACCGACGCCGCCGTGGAGGCCGCCCTCGCCCATCCCAATATCTGGCTGGGCACCACGCGCATCGCCTTTGAACCCGAATTCGTGCGTACAGCGGTCAACGCTGTGGGGCCAGAGCGCGTCGTCTTTGGCTCCAACGGCCCCTCCATCTGGCCGGATCTCGCCTTGGAGAGCATTCGTCGTCTAGAGCTGGGCGAGGAGGCGGAGCGCCTCATCTTTGGCGAGAATTTAGCGCGCATCTATGGCATTGCCTAGCGCTTCCGTCCTGATTGGACGAGGCGCCTATCATCATCGGCCAAAGGAGGTACGATGACAGAGCAAGAGCGCCAGACGATATACGATGAGATCGGCGTGCCGCCGGTCATCAACGCTACGGGTGGCCAGTTGACCGTCCTGGGTGGGCAGATCCTCTCGCCGCGTGTGCTGGCGGCGATGGAGCGCGCCAACGAGCAATTCGTGGACATGAAGACATTGCTGGAGCAGAGCGGCAAGATTGTCGCCGAGCTGATAGGTGCAGAGGCAGCCTATGTCACCGCGGGATGCTGCGCCGCGATGGCCCTCTCGGCGGCGGCGTGCATGGCGGGACAAGATCCGGACAAGGCCGCCAGATTGCCGGACGCCACGGGGATGCCCCACGAGATCATCATCCTGGGCACACAGCGTTACAAGTATGAGCGCTGTGTCACCGTTCCAGGGGCCAGCCTGATCCAGGTCGGCGACAAATCGGGCGTTCAGGCGTCACAGGTCGAGGAGGCCATCGGCGATCAGACAGCGGCGATCCTCTTTGTGGCCTCGCACGCCCGCGAGAACGTGGTCTCTCTGGAGGAGGTGCTGGACATTGCCAAGCGTCACGACATTCCCGTGATCGTGGACGCCGCCGGCCAGGTCTATCCGCCGGAGAGGATCAAGCAATTTCCGGCCATGGGGGTGGATCTCACCGCCCACTCGGGCAAGTACTTTGGTGCGCCCAACTCTAGCGGTTTTCTCTGTGGTCGCCGTGAGTTGGTGGAGGCGGCAGCCTACCATAGCTTTGTCAGCTTTGAGTATGGCCCGCCCTATACCATCGGCCGGCCGATGAAGCTCGACCGACAGGAGATCGTGGCCATTGTCGAGGCGCTGCGCGAGTGGCTAACCATGGATCACGAGGCGCGCTTTGCCGGCTATCGGCAGCGAGCCGAAGAGTTGCGCGAGCGCCTAGACGGGATATCGGGCATTGAAGCAACGCTGGGCGAGGACCCGGTGACCAGAGTTCACCTGCACCTGGCCGATAGCATCGCCAAGACGCCTGGCGAGATCGCCCAGGCGCTGCGCGATGGGAACCCCAGCATCTGGGTGGCCTCGAACATCGAGGCGTATCTGCGCGGGCAGCAGCCGGACACGCTGAGCCTATCGGTAACGGGTCTGATCGAAGGCGATGAGGAACGCATCGAGCGCCGTTTGAGGGCGATTTTGGGTAACTGATTTGCTTGTCAGGGTGAGGCCCAAGGAAACGCCGAAAGGTTTCGCCTTGGGCCTCGCTGCGAGTCCGCAGGCAGGTTCTTAGCCGATGGGCAGCATCTTGATGCACACCGGGATGGGCAGTTCTAGCATCTGGCCGGTGAAGGTCAGCTTGCCGGTCTCGGCGTCGATGCGGTAGGTGGCGATGTTGTCGGTGTTCTGGTTGGCGGCAAAGAGGAACGTGCCGCTGGGATCCAGATCGAATCCTCGGGGGAACTCGCCTCGGGTCCACTCGTGCTGGATCGCCGTGAGCGCGCCGGTCTCTTGATCGATGGCGCAGACCACGATGCTGTC
>SKLG01000479.1 GCA_007123335.1 Anaerolineae bacterium
CCGCTGGGCGAATCGTCCGGCGCCGGCATCATCTTTGGCGCCACGGGCGGCGTGCTCGAGGCGGCGCTGCGCACGCTCTATGAGAACGTCACCGGCAAAGAGCTGGCCGACGTCAACTTTACGGCCGTGCGCGGCCTGGAAGGCGTCCGCGAGGCGTCCATCGTGCTGAACGGCCACACGGTCAACGTTGCCGTGGCCTCGGGGCTGGGCAATGCGCGCAAGATCCTGGAGAATATCGAAGAGGGGACCTGCAAGTATCACGTCATCGAGATCATGGCCTGCCCTGGCGGGTGCGTCAACGGCGGCGGCCAGCCCTATACCGCTGACCGCCTGGAGACCATCGAGCAGCGCATCAAGGGCCTGTACCGGATCGACGGCGGACGGGTCAAGCGCAAGTCTCACGAGAACCCGGCGATCCAGGAACTGTACGACAACTTTTTCGGGGAGCCGGGCAGCGAAAAGGCCCACGAACTCTTGCACGTGTCCTACGCCCAAGAGTATCGGCCTCATCGTGGCTAGGCCGGTGGCCGTGCGGCCATCGTTGGTGAGCGACTATTTCTATACCATGTATCGATTGGGAGGAACAAGATGAGTGTGAGCACATGGACATCGACGCGCACGATCCGCATCACTAGAGGGCTCCTGACGTTGGCCCTGGTCGGCCTCGGCATGATGATCCCGCGCGTGGGGCTGCCCCAGGCGATCACGGGGCCCATGGTCAACGCGATGTTGATCGCCATCGTCGAGACCACCGGCGTGGGCGCGGCGGTATTGGTCGGGCTGTCGACGCCGTTGAGCGCCCTGGGCAGCGGCGTATTGCCCCTGCCGATGATGGTCATGATCCCCTTTATCGGCATCGGCAACGCCCTGCTGAGCATCGTCTACGGCGCGCTCAAGGGTCGAAACCGCTGGTTGGCGCTGGTGGCCGGAGCGGTGTGCAAGTTCGCGTGGCTCTACGGCGTGACGGCGTGGCTGGTGGCTCGTCCGCTTGCGGTGGCCATCGGCGAGACGCAGATCGCGGTACAGTTGCCGGCGGCGCTGGTGGGGATGATGCAGTGGCCGCAACTGTTGACGGCGCTGGCCGGCGGCGTGCTGGCCATGGGGCTGTTCAAGGTCGCGCGGATTCCTGCGGAGCAATAGTGGGCAAGAGCGGACCCGGGCAAACGCCCGGCAAGCCGCCTCGATAGCAAGTACGCGAATGGGGCCGGACGAAAGAGTATTCCTCGTCCGGCCCCATCGTCTATGCAAGACATGGGCGCCTTGTATCCCGAGCACCGATCGCTCTAGCGAAAGCTGGCAGCAAGCACCCCGAGCAGCCTGGGGACAAACCGAAACGGCACCGCCCCGGCCGTCATCTGATCCACCGTGCCGGCGAGGAACGTATCCAGCTCCTCACAGTAGAAAAGCCACGATCCGGAAACGCCGGTATGCCCAACCACGGGCGGTATGGGGCGAAACGGGGTAAAGAGGCGCGGCATGGCCAGCCGCATCATCCCCAGGCCGTACGCGATGGGCCATTTGGGCGAAAGGGGCGCCGGGTTCAGCGAAAAGGGAAAGGTATTCCAGTCGCTCATCATGAGGCCCAGGGTGGCCGGATCTTCAAAGACCTGATCCTGCACGAGCGCCCGCATAAAGGCGAGCTGATCGTCGATGGTGCTGTAGAGATCGCGGAAGGACTGCATGGCCAGCGGGATATCCAGGGGATCGTCCTCGTGCCAGACGGTGGCGAGCGGACCGACGGGCTCGGCCGGTGAGTTCCCCGGATGAAAGGTCTGCTTCAGGCCCAGGGGCTGATAGAACATCTCGGCGAACACGGCATGAAGCGGCTGCCCGGTGACCGCCTCGATGATGGCGATGAGCAGTTGATAGTTGGTGTCCGAGTAGCGGATCTTTTTCTTTTCGGCGTGCAGCGGTTGCGGCACAAAATAAGGGGTGAGTCTGTCGCGCACGATCTCCATGGCCTCATCGAGTGACCATGACCGATCGCCCTGCTCAAAAATCTGGTCAAAGAGGCTCTTGCCCCCCTCGGGGCGCTCTTCGAGATAATCGGGCAGGCCCGAGGAATGGCCCAACAGGTGGCGCAGCGTGATCTCGTCGGTGCGGTCGACGCCATCGCTCATGCGGTGCAGGCTGCTGATCCGCTCCGCCGGCAAGTAGGTGGCCATACGCTCGTCCACGGCGATGCGCCCCTGCTCGTAGAGCTTCCAGATGGCGCTGGCGATATAGAGCTTGGTCACGCTGGCGATCCAATAGGCGGTGTCGGCCTGCATGGGTGTGCCGTCGGGGTTGGCCTCGCCCTGGGCGCCCACCCAGCAAAACGAGCCATCCCCGCGCTCGACGGCGACGACGGCGTGCCTGACCTGTTCCATGGCGACAAGACCTTCCAAGAGTTCTTGCAGGCTCGCGGCGAGACCCTCGGCTTCTGCCGTATGGTCGCTTTGTTTGGTTTGGTTTCTCGACATCTGAAACTCCTTTACATGCTATACGCTTTGCTTCTATAATGTAGGCGAGCATAACGTGGGTGGCAAGCGACCATTTCTCCAACCGAACATTTGTGCGCCCATGGCTGTCGTGGTATCATGGCTCTTGTGGGCGCTGGATAGTGGCAGGATGAAAGGGGGCATCACTGTGACCGAACTCACTCCCCGAGATCATGCGCTGCTCTTTGCCCTGTTGGCCCGCGAGGTCGTGGGCCGCGCGGGCGAGGAACGTGACGCTCAGAAACGTGACGCTCAGAAGCCTGACGCTCAGAAGCCTGACGCTCAGAAGCGTGGAGCCCAAGTCTTGCATCGCGCCGTGTGGCGCTACGGCCAGGAGCGCGGTCGACGCATGGCTCAACGCGCCATGGCCGCCGGCCAACCCCTCGATTGGGTCACCTACATGGCCTATGGCGAGTGGCGGGCGCCCGAGGGCTGGCAGCGCAGCGAGACGCTGGCCACCGCGCCCGATCTGGTCCGCCAGGTCACCCTCTGCCCCTGGCATCAAGCCTGGCTGGATCACGATCTGCTGCCCTATGGCCGCCACTATTGCCTGACCATCGACGCCGCCATCGTCGCCGGGTTCAACCCCTATCTGCGCCTGGTGGTCGACGGGACCCTGGCCGAGGGCGCCGAGGCGTGCACGTTCATCTTCCAGGAGGCCAATCTCACACCGAAGCAACAGGCGCGCCTCGATGCGTTGCGCGCATCTTTGGGCGATAGCGCAGTGCGCCCGTGGGACTATCACCTGGCGCATCTGGCCCAGACGATGGGCGAGGTGCTGGTGGATGAGCTGGGCGATGTGGGCCGTCAGGCCCTGGAGGCGGGCATCCACGCCGCCGCAGAGAGCCCCGAGTTGCGCGAGTGGGCCACCCAATGGCTGCGCGACGCGCCCCGCGTTCATGTCGGGGAGCCATAGCGTCATGGCAGCACCGGTGGGATTGCCCCGGTTACACCATGGAGGGTGAGGATGACCAGCTATCCTGTCCGCCAATCCGGCATCCCCGAGACCCTCTCCCCGGCGCAACGCCAGATCGTGGCGCACCCCAGGGAGGGGGAACCGCCGCTGCTGGTGCAGGGCGACTGTGGCGCCGGCAAAAGCACCGCCCTGGCCGCCCGGCTCTGTGCCCTGGTGCGCGAGGGGCGGCGTCCCTACGAGATGCTGGTGATCGTCCCCCAGCGCGCCCAGGCGGCGCGCTTTGAGCAGGCCCTGGCCCTCCTCGATGGCCCGTCGCGGGGCAAGGCCGACATTGTCACCTTGTATAGCCTGGCGCGCCGTTCGGTGGCGCTATTTTGGCCGCTGGTAGCAGGCGCTGGGTCCAGCGCAGGAGCCGCTTTTTCCCAGCCTCAGCGCGAGCCCACCTTTTTGACCATCGAGACCGCCCAGTTTTTCATGTGGCAGATCGTCGAGCCGCTCATCCAGCGCGAGGGCTACTTTCGCGACCTGGCCATTCGCCGCGGGCGGCTGC
>SKLG01000241.1 GCA_007123335.1 Anaerolineae bacterium
AGATCATTGAATATCTTAACCCACTCTGAAGTTAGCAAGAAACTATTCTGAGATACATATTCCTGTAAATTGGAAATAGATACATTGGATAGATATATATCATACTTTGTAGATAGTTCGCGGAAAAAATCATTTTTGGAGCTACTTTTCAATATTTCATCTTTCTCTATTTTACTAAATGGTAATTCTTCTAGGTAATCACGTAATTGAGCATCGGTCATAGCCTCAAGATTAGGATATTCCCGAAAACCTCGGATACGGCAGGTATGAGTATAGGCTAATTCAGCTCGCCTATACGCATCCGCAAATACCTCAAACTCCTTTTCGTCCCAACGAGCCATCCGTGCAGCCTTGTAATTCAGATTTACCTCAAGACTCTTAAGCTCCTTACCAATCTCAGCCTTCAGATTCTCAAGTTTCTTGCTAATAAAATATGAACTCGCGATTGAAGCGATGGTGACTATAAATGGTATTAAGACTACAAATGTTTCCATGGTCAATTTATCACCTCGAATATAGTTTATCTAAGAAATTACTGTTAATTTATGTACAATCGATTAAATTCAAACTCTATTTTCATTAAATTTTACTATTTTCCATTTTTAGGTAAACATAAAATCCTAATCTATGTTTTAAATGGGTTATTAGAACAAATTTCCATTAACTGCACACTGATCAGTGATATACACAGGAGAATACTATCCAACCGTACCCCGCAACACCCGCATCGCATTTTCCCCCAACATCGCCCGCAGCTCCGCCTCGCCGTAGCCCCGGCCCAGCAGCCCCTCCACCACCTGGGTCAGGCCCAGGGCGTCGGGCAGGAGGGTGCCGCCGCCGTCAAAGTCGCTGCCCAGGGCGAGGGTCTCGATGCCGGCGACCTGGGCGACGTGGTCCACGTGGTCGAGAAAGCGCTCCAGGGTGGGCGCGCTCTCGTCGACGAACATGGGCACAAAGCTCAGGCCGATGACGCCGCCGTTCTGGGCCAGGGCGCGCAACTGGTCGTCGGTCAGGTTGCGCGGGTGGTCGCACAGGGCGCGGCAGTTGCCGTGGGAAAAGATCACCGGCTTGTCGCCGATCTCGAGCGCGGAGAAAAAGGCGCTGGGGCTGACGTGGGCCAGGTCCACCACCATGCCCAGGCGGTTCATCTCGCGCACCAGGGCGCGGCCAAAGGGGGTCAGGCCGACGCCGTCGCGGGCCTCGGCGTTGCCGTCGGCGGCCCAACTGCTCACGTTGTGGGTGAGGCCGATGGAACGAACGCCGGCCTCGTAGAGGATGCGCAGCACGTTGAGGCTGCGCTCGACGACGTCGGCGTGCTCGATGGCCAGCAGCAGCGCCGGGCGCCCCGCCGCCTTGGCGTCGAGCAGGTCCTGGGCGGTCTTGACGATGACGGCGTCGGCGCCGCTGGTCTCCAGGTCGTGGAGCACATAGCCCAGGCCGTCGGCGGCGTAGGTGAGCCAGTTCTTGAACGCCAGGGTCACGTCGATGGCGAAAAGGCCGCCGTCGATGCCGGCATGGCGCATCTTGGGCACATTGATCTGGATCGGATTGGCGCCGGGGCGCGGGGCCTCTGCCCCGCGAACGAAGGAGATGGTGCCGGCGTGGCGGATCGCGGCGCCCGCTCGGGCTGCGTCGCCGTCGGCAAAGAGGGACCAGTTGCCGCGGCGGATGTGGGCCACGATGGTGTCGTTGTGCAGATCGATGACCAGCGCGTCGTGCAACAGCTCTTGAGCGTCCATGAGCCTGCCTCCTCGATGTGTCTACGGGGATGATGTCTCGTTTATCATGGCGATGACCTGCGCGATGGCGGCGACGACGCTATCCGGGCGGTCAAGATGGACGTGGTGGCCGCTATCCTGGGCGATGAGCTGGGTGCTGTTCGTGGAGAGGGCCGCCAACTCGGCTTGTAGCTCGGTCCATAGCGGCTGAATGTCCTCCGGCGTCAGGCCCATCCCCTCCAGGGTCTGCGCATCGAGGAATTCCTCAGCGGTCAGCACCACCAGGGGCAGATCGCCCAGGTCGCCGATCTGGCGCACCTGCTCGACGGTCGCGTCGATGGCGTCGACCTCGTCGATCACGGTGCTGAAATAGGCGGGCTGGGAGATCATGGTCAAATAGTTGTCCCTGATCTCCTCTGGGATCGCCTGAATCTGCTCGGGCAGCGCGTCCTCTCCGCCCAGGCCGGCCAGTATCCGCAGCGCCCCAAAGCGCGCCAGCAGCCCCATCACGCGCATCTGGGTCGTTTGTTGAGCGGTAAACTGGGCATATTCGGGCGGGAGGCGGTCCCACTGGTCCTCGTGGGCAGCATCCACGAGCACCATCCCGGCGACGTCGGCCGGATAGATCTCGGCGAACATGCGCATATGAAGACCGCCGAGGGAGTGCCCCACCAGCACATAGGGTCCGGCCTCGCCGGCCTCGTTCAAGAGGGCGTGCAGTTCCTGGGCAACCTGGCGCGCCGTGCGCGGATGGCGGCTCTTGCTGCTCCATGCGTATCCGGCCCGATCATAGGTGCAGATGCGCACCGATTCCGCAACCTGGGCTTGCACCCGCCGCCAACTGAGGGAAAAATCGCCGTTCCCGGCGTCCACCACGACCGTAGGGCCGCCCTCGCCCTGGCAAAAGATGTGCAGATCGCTACCCTCCACCTCGATCTGACGCCCCGGGGCGGGGTATTGCCTGAAATCGGCGGCTGTGGTCCTGCGCTGATAGGCATATCCGCCAAGAAGCAACAGCACGAATAGGCCCGCTATTCCAGCCAGAACGCCAAGTATCACTCGCTTTGTCCTTTTCTTCATAGTCCTCTCTCGCGCAACATGTCCTCCGCCCTACTCCAGCACGGCGCCGCGGGTGGCCGGCCCCACGCTGCGGCGATAGCGCTCCAGCAGCGAGCCGGGGGGCAGCTCGATGCTGGCGGGCAGGGTCCAGCGCGCCTTGCGCTCGGCCAGGACCTCCGCCGCCACGTGGAGCGTCAGCGTCCCGGCGGGGATGTCGATGGTGATGCGGTCGCCCTCCTCCACCAGGGCGATGGGGCCGCCCAGATAGGCCTCGGGGGTGACGTGGCCGACGCAGGCGCCGCGGGTGGCGCCGGAAAAGCGCCCATCGGTGACCAGCGCCGTGGACGCGCCCAGGCCCATGCCGATGATGGCCGAGGTGGGCATGAGCATCTCGCGCATCCCCGGCCCGCCCTTGGGCCCCTCGTAGCGGATGACCACCACGTCGCCGGCCTCGACCGCGCCGGCCAGGATCGCCTCCAGCGCGGCCTCCTCGTTCTCGAACACCCGCGCCGGGCCGGTGTGGACCATCATCTCGGGGGCCACCGCCGCGCTCTTGACCACGGCGCCCTCGGGGGCCAGGTTGCCCTTGAGGATGGCGATGCCGCCGCGGGGGTGGATGGGCGCCTCAAAGCGGCGGATGACCCGCTCGTCGACGATGTCGCGCCCGGCGAGGTTCTCGCCCATGGTGCAGCCGGTGGCGGTGACGCCGTCGAGGTGGATGCGGCCATGGCGGGCCAGCTCGCCCATCACCGCCGCCACGCCGCCGGCGTCATAGAGGTCGCGGGCGAAATGCTCCCCGGCGGGCTTGAGCAGGACAATCTGGGGCGTGACGGCGGCGGCCTCAGAAAAGCGCTCCAGAGGCAGGTCGATCCCGGCCTCGCGGGCGATGGCGGGGAGGTGCAGCGTGGTGTTCGTCGAGCCGCCCACGGCCATATCCACGGCGATGGCGTTGTCGAACGCCTCGGCGGTCATGATGTCGCGGGGCAGAATGCCCTCGCGCAGCAGAGTGATGATCTGATGGCCGGTCTCGCGGGCCAGCGCCACCCGCGCGCCGAAAAAGGCGGGGGTCATGGCGCTGTCGGTGAGGGTCATCCCCAACGCCTCGGCCAGGATGGCCATGGTGTTGGCCGTGCCCATCATGGCGCAAGAGCCGGGGCCGGGG
>SKLG01000201.1 GCA_007123335.1 Anaerolineae bacterium
ATCGGCCCCGGCGAGTCGAGCTTGATGGCGATCGCGATCAGCGCCAGGATGGGCGACAGAAGCACGAGGGCCGTGACAGCCACCACCACATCAAGGGTCCGTTTGATCGATAGGTATAATCCTCGATTGATGGTCTGGCGAGACCTAATCTGTGAGCGTGATCTACTGACGTACTCCATCCCCATACCTTTTCCCCCCAAGTGCGTGTGTAGAGCTCATCTAGTATAACCACGCACTATGAACCGCAGATGAAAAAGCATCTGCGGTTCATGAATATCTTGTAAGGGAAGATGGATTGTCCGCTCAGAATGCAGGCTAGGCGGCGCTATAGGCCACGCTGTTCGGGGTCGAGCCAGCGTCTGGCCAGGATGGGCAGCCGTTCCAGGGGGCCCTGGCGGGCGGTGCAGCGGGGCAGTGAGCGCAGGATCGTCTTGCCGTAGGATTTGGTCAGGATGCGCTTGTCCAACACCACCACGATGCCATAGTCGTTCTGGCTGCGGATCAACCGCCCAAAGCCCTGGCGGAAGCGCAGGATGGCGTCGGGCAAATAGTATTCGTTAAAGGGGTCCTGAAAGGTCTCGGCGCGGGCGGCGATGATGGGATCGGTGGGCACGGCAAAGGGCAGGCGAGCGATGGTCAGGCAGCTCAGCGCCTCGCCCACCACGTCCACCCCCTCCCAAAAGCTGCGTGTACCCAACAACACCGAGCGCGGCGTGGAGCTGAAATCGGAGAGCAAGCGCTGTCGCGAGCCATCGATCCCCTGGCCCATGACGATGATCTGCTCGTCGTCCAGGGCGCCGCGAATGCTGCGATAGGTCGAGTGCAACTGGCTGTTGGAGGTAAAGAGGATCAGCGCCCGCCCCTCGGTGGCGACGCACAGGTCGATCAGGGCGCGCTCGATGGTCTTTTGGTAGTAAGGCTGGTTCGGCTCGGGGATATCCTTGGGCACATAGAGCAGGACCGCCGTCTGGTAATCAAAGGGCGAGTCCAGAGCCGTCTCCAGGGCGTCCTCCAGCCCCAGGCGCTCCTTGATAAAATAAAAGCTCTCGCCGATACGCAGCGTGGCCGAGGTCATGATCACGCACTCTTTGGTCTCAAAGAGGGTCTCGGACAGGGTGGTGCCGACGTGCAACGGGGCGCTGTGTAAGGTGATCTGCCCCGAGCGTTTGGCGATAGAGAGCCAGCAGATGTCATTGTCGTCGGGGTCGAGGAGGATGCGATCCATCCCCACGCACAGCTCCATCGCCTGCATGGCATAGGTTTGCAGGCTCTGCAGCACCTCATCCCCCTCCAGGTCGAGCTCATCAGCGGACTGGCGCCCCTCGATCTCGGCGATGAGCTTTTGCAGGTCGTTGCCGATCTGGCGCAAAGGGGTGGCCAGGTTGTCGTAGGCGATTTCGACGTCCGACCAGCCGGGTTGCACGTAAAAGGCGCTGGTCAGGCGGATGGTCTGGTCGTATTGGCCCGAGTCGGCGCCGGCATGCTCGGCCACAAAGCCGCTGAGGACCTGAAAGAGCTCGAACAGCCGCCGCTCGGTGGTCTCGACCCGCGCAGAGATGCGTTCCACCAGCTCGCCCACCCGCCGCCGCAGGGGATGGGCGGGGGCCAGATCGGTCACCAGGCCGGGCACCACCGCCAACAACCCACCGGGCGCCCCGCCCGTCGTGTGCCCAAGGCCGCTCAAAAAGGCATAGATATCCTGGCTCGCCACCTCAAAGCCGAACTGCGACGTGGCCTGCTCTTCGAGGTGGTGGGCCTCGTCGATGATGAGGTGTTTGAACTCGGGCAGGATGCGGTTCTCCAGCACCAGGTCCGAGAGCAAGAGGGCGTGGTTGATGATCAGCAGGTGCGCCCGCTCGGCCCGCGACCGCGCCCGATAAAAGAAGCATTGTCCCTCCTGCCGAAAGCGGCAGCGATCGCCGAGGCAGGTCTCGGAGGTGGCCTGGATCTGGCTCCAGATCTCGTTCTCGCGGTGAAAGAGCAGCAGCTCGGTCCGGTCGCCGCTCTTGGTGGCCGGCAGCCAGGCCATGACCTTGGCCAGCACCCGCGCCTCCTCCACCGTCAGGCGACGGCCCCGGCGAAAGGTCTCCAGCCGGCGGCGGCAGAGATAGTTGTTGCGCCCCTTGAGCAGCGCGGCGCGAAAGGGAACGGGCAACATGGCCTGCAGGTCGGGGACATCCTTGTTATAGAGCTGATCCTGCAGGTTGATGGTGTTGGAGGAGATGACCACCCGCCGGTCGTTCTGGGTGGCGAAATGGATGGCCGGCAGCAGGTAGGCCAGCGACTTGCCCACGCCGGTGCCCGCCTCGATGAGGGCGTGGGTGGGGACATTGATCGCCTCGGCCACCGCTTTGAGCATGTCCACCTGCTGTGGCCGATACTCATAGGCTGGGAAGGAGCGGGCCACCAGACCCTCGGGGGAGATCATCGCTGCGAGCTGGTCGGCGTCCACGGGGGTGATCGTCTTGGTGGGCTCCAGGGGCGGCCAATCGTCGTCGGACAGCGCCAGCTTTAACGGCGCCGGGCGCAAGCGACCCTCGCCCACGCCGCGGACCCGGATCGCCGGGCCATCGTCGAGGGCGTCGCGAAAGACGCGCAGCATCGGCCATTCGCTGTTCTCGGCCAACTGGACGATCTCGCGCAGCACCCCCTGATCCCAGCCTGCGGCGCGGGCCATGAGCGCCAAAAAGAGGTCCTTGGTCGCCGTGGCATCGGCCAATGCCCGGTGGTGCTCCTCGATCTCGATGCCCAGATGGCGGGCCAAGTTCTCCAGGCTGTAGCGCTTGACCTCGGGCACCAGGATGCTGGCCAGTTCAAAGGTATCGATAGCCAGGTTCTGCAGCGGCGGCCCCTGACGGTTCAGGAAGGAGAGATCGACGTCGATACTGTGGCCCACCAGGGGATGGTTCTGCACAAAAGCCAGGATCTTGCCGTTGAGGGAGCGCAGCGGCGGCGCCCCGTCGACGTCGGCCTGGGTGATGCCGCTCAGTTGCTCGATGCGATAGGAAAGCGACCGCTGGGTGTGGACCAGGCTGGAAAAGGTGTCCAACACCTCGTCGCCGCGAAACTTGACCATGCCGATCTCGATGATCTCGTCGCGTTGCGGATCGAGGCCGGTGAATTCCAGATCGAGGGCTACATAGGTTCTGCGCATACGGCTCCGCTTTCATGGACGAACGGCTGACCCATAGTATAGCACCAATAGCGAACAGGGCTAAGTCAGCCCATCGAGCCAACGACCAACCTGGGGCGCGAGCGTCCTCGCTCGCTCTTCCCCTCCCCAAGCGCCACGCCAGACCCAGAGGCGGGTGAGACACCCGCGCCCCATGCAGATGCTGGCGTCAAGCTGGGGCGCGAGCGTCCCCGCTCGCTCTTCCTCTCTCCAAGCACTACGCCAGGCCAAGAGGCGGGTGAGACACCCGCGCCCCCATGCAGGTGCTGGCGTCAGCTGGGGCGCGAGCGTCCCCGCTCGCTCTTTGCTCTTGCGCGCCTTGACAAGTGCGCGCGACTGGCGCATACATAGCGCTGTTGTATCATCAAGAATCGATTCGCCCTGCGCATCGTATGGCAGGGGTTCATCGTAGAAAGAAAGGAGCGCACACCATGGCCGAGATGACCATGCGCGATCGTATCCTGGCCGTCGTCCAGGGCCGCGAGCACGACCGGGTGCCGCTGGTGATCTATGAGGGCATCCTGCCCGTGGAGGATGTGCAGAGAGAGCTGGGGCGCGAGCGCATCGGCGTGCTGCGCTGGTCGCGCATCCACCGCGAGGAGCATCCCCACTGTCGCTTTGAGAGCGAGGATTACGTCGTGGACGGCGCGCGCTGGCAGCGCAACACCCTGCACACCCCCAAAGGGAGCCTCTACGAGGAGCGCGCCTTTGAGACCGCCTACGACAGCAGCTCCATCCGCAAGCACTATATCGAGGAGCCGGAGG
>SKLG01000458.1 GCA_007123335.1 Anaerolineae bacterium
GAGGCTGGCGCCGAACCTGTGGCTACGGCGCCCTGGGTAGCTTCATCCGCTGTTGGGAGGCAGGGCGCATGACGTCCCTAACGGCGAAAGCTCGTAGCGGTCCGCATCCGGTAGAAAAGCATGACTGGGTGCTGGATGCATTGGTATTGGGCGCCATGGCCGTCCTGCCATTGGTGCTCCAAGCCAGCGGCTGGGTGCCGGGATCGATCCGCTGGGTGTGGGTGGCCTTGAGCGCCGGGGCGCTGGGGCTCTTGCTGGCACAATCGCGCAGGGAATCGCCTGAGCCCTGGCTGGTCGGCGTGGTGTTGGGGCTCGGGCTGGCCCTCGTGGTGGTGGGGGAGATGTTGCCGCCGGCGCAGATGGTGGGCAGCGACTTGCGCCGGGTGTGGGATTGGCTGTGGAATCTGGTGGTGCATCAATATCGGGATCCAGAGTTGCCCCTTTCCTTCAGCGCCACGCACATCGTTTACCAGGCCAGCGATCTCTATGCGCGTCTGTCGACCTGGCACAGCACCGTGCGCTCTGGCGGGGCCAGCACCGACAATGCCGCTCTCTTGATCAGCGTGTGGATGACCGTGTGGATGTGCAGCTGGAACGGCGCGTTTCAGCTAGGCCGCCATCGCCGGACGTGGTCGGCGCTCATCCCGCCCGGCCTGGCGATCCTGGCCTCTGTGGGCTATACGGGCCTGGGCATCGGCTATGCGCGCCTCTTTTTGGCGCTGGCAGTGGCCATCGCGGTGTGGTCCAACGCCGGACGCATGATCGCTGAATGGGCTGAGGATGGCGTCGACGTCACGCACCTGTTCCCCAGGCATATCTTTGTCACCGGCCTGCCCCTCGCCGCCCTGGTGTTGGTGGTGGCCATGGTGATCCCCTATCGCGGCACCTATGGCACCATCGCCTTTGTCTGGGAGCGGACAGGCGACCGCTTCACCGCGCTATACGAGCAGTGGGACCGCGCCTTTGCCGGGCGCAATCCGATCTCACGGCCAAACGCGCAGGTCATTGTCCAGACGGTATTTCAGGATGCCGTCTCTGCCTACGATGAGCTAAAAGAGCATGACATTCGTGGCGGTGGCATCAACAGCGACGAGATCCTGTTCCGTGTGGAGACAAACGATCCGCCGCCCCAGCCTGGGCAACCGGCCCCCCAACGCTACTGGCGCGAGCGCACCTACGATCTCTACACCGGCACCGGCTGGGCGACTTCTCCTACCGGGCTTGCCTCCTTGCCTGCCTATTCGCCATGGAAAGAAGTGGGGTATCCTACCCGTTCACTGACCCAGACGTTTATGCGCGCAAGGCCGGCGATTCTGGCTTTGGCGGTGAACGAGCCGGTCGTTATGCGTCAGAATTACTCTATCCGCACCCGTGGCTATGCGGATCTGGCCGCTATCTACACCGAGGCCATGACCTACACCGTCGTCTCCATGGTCCCTGATGTCACCCTGTCCGAGCTACGCGCCGCCGAGCAGGATTATCCGCGTTGGGTGGAGGACCGCTTTTTGCCCCTGCCCGAGATACCCGACCGCGTGCAAGACCTGACGCAGCGGATCGTGCGCGGCGCCGAGGCGGCCACGCGCTATGACAAGGCCGTGGCCATCGAGACCTACCTGCGCGGGTTCGTCTATGATCTCGAGGTCGCGCCCCCCGCCGATGGCATAGACGTGGTGGACTATTACCTGTTCACCACTCAGGCGGGCTACTGCGACTATGCCGCCACGGCCATGGTGGTCATGTTGCGCTCAGTGGGCGTCGCCGCACGCTATGCGTCGGGCTATGGCCAGGGGCAGTATAATCCGGAGCTTGGCGCCTGGGAGGTGCGGGGCACCAACGCCCACGCCTGGGTGGAGGTCTATTTCCCCGGTCTGGGCTGGATCGAGTTCGAGCCGACGCCTATCGAGAGCCCCTTTGCGCGCCACGAAGTACGGCCTACCCCTCAACCGACGGCGATACCGACGGCTACTCCGGTGCCGACGGAGGTTCCCGAGCCGACCGAAGAGCCAGCAGCGGCAGCGACGATGGACGATGGAGACCGTTCGGGCGGGCTACGTTGGCCGCTGCGCATCGCGGCGGGGCTGACCATCGTGCTGGCCGGCGCCATCGCTTTCTCGGGCCTGCGCGCAGCCCGACGCCCTCAGGACCCCAGGCAGACCATCTTGGAGATCTATGGTCAGTTGCAGCAGCATGCACAGCGGGTGGACCTCGTCCCGCTGGAGCATGTCACCCCGCGCGAGTTCCTGCGCGAGTTTACGGCGCGCGTCGAAGAACAGCGTGGTGTGACCCGGCGAATATCTCGCGACATCGCCTTTATCGGCCAGCTTTATGAGCGAGCGCGTTACAGCGCCGAGGCGCCCACCAGCGACGATAGCCAGCAGGCGCTGGCCGCCTGGTATCGGCTGAGACATCACCTGATTCACGGCAGCCCGACGGTCTCCCTGGCGAGTTCGGGCCGCGCCGGTACGCGGCCCATTCGGGATATCTAGCGCCTGTTGCGCAGGTCGCCCCGCCTGTGGTACCCTCCCAGTACGCATCACCACACACATCCCTGGGAGGGACGATGGACATCTATGACAAGCTGGGCGTGAAAAAGGTCATCAGTTGCTGCGGGACCTTTACCATTCTGGGCGGGGCGCTGATGGACCCACGAGTGCTCGACGTGATGAAGGAGGCGTCGCAGACCCATGTCGTCATTGAGGAGCTTCAGGAAAAGGCCGGTCAGTATGTGGCCGACCTGATCGGCGTCGAGGCGGCCTTTATCACCACCGGCGCCGCCGGCGGGCTACTTCTGGCCAGCGCCGCGCTCTTGGCCGGCACCGATCCGGCCAGGATCCGTCGCCTGCCCGATACGACGGGGATGAAGGACGAGGTCATCATCTGCAAGGCCCAGCGCTTTGGGTTCGACCAGGCCGTGCGCACCGCCGGGGCAAAACTGGTAGAGATCGGTGATGGCTTGGAGACCCATTCCTGGCAGATGGAGGACGCCATCGGCGACCAAACCGCCTTTTGCCTCTGGGTGCCGGAGCACAATGAGGATGCCGCCCTGCCTTTTGAGGCCTTTTGCGCCATCGCCCACGCCCACGGCTTGCCCGTCCTGGTCGACCATGCCGCCGAGGTGCCGCCGGTCTCCAACCTGCGCAAATACAGCGACCTGGGCGCCGATCTGGTCATCTTTAGCGGCGGTAAGGGATTGCACGGCCCGCAGTGCGCCGGGCTGATCCTTGGCCGTCGCGAGCTCATCGCCGCCTGCGCCGCCAACAGCAGCCCGCATCACACTATCGGCCGCCCGCTCAAGGTGGGCAAGGAGGAGATCTGCGGGATGGTGGCTGCGCTGGAGCTGTACATCAACGAGATCAGCAAGACCGAGCGCGACCTGTGGGAGAGCATGGTCACCCACATGGTCGCCGAGCTGCAGGGCATTCCCCATGCCAAAGTGCGCCGCCATTTTCCCTATCGACCCACCCGCGAGGTGCCGGTGATGGTGGTGGAGCTGGCCGATGACGCGCCGCTCAGCGCCGGCGAGGTGGTGCGGCAGTTGCAGGAGGGAGAGCCGCCCATCTATGTCCCTGTGCCCAATAGCGGCTTTGGCTATGCTCCAGGGCAGGGATTTATCGTGAACCCGCACACGATGCTGCCGGGCGAGGAGCGCGTGGTGGCCCGGCGCCTGAGCGAAATCCTCTCAGCTTAGGGGCGCAAGGGTCCCCCCTCGCAAGGGTGGCAGAGCGGGTCGGAGACCCGCGCCCCTGGGTATTGCGCATGTGGTGGCGCGAGGGTCCTGCCTCGCCAAGGCGGAAGAGCGGGTCGGAGACCCGCGCCCCTAGGTGTTGCGATATCGGGGCGCGAGGGGTCTCTGTTGGCAAGGTGTGTGCTAGGGCTAGGTTGAGACCTTGTCGTTGGGATCAAAGGGGCACTTGATAAAGACCATCTTGAGCGGC
>SKLG01000420.1 GCA_007123335.1 Anaerolineae bacterium
CTCCATCTCTGATGATCCCAGCGTTTACCATATTCCAGGTGTAATCTGGATCCCATGCCTGCCCTGAATGGGGTGTGGAGCGCTCCAGATTTCCCCATGTCGATTCACTCCATCCGCATATGTTGGAAAGGTGTTTTTGCGCAGCTTGTGTTGTGATCTTCTGTCGCACTTGGTATTCCGAACGAATCTGCTGGAGAACGAGCGACGGGTGCCGTAGGGGTTGAGGATTCTTCATAGCGACCTCCGTTTAGTGGGATAATAACGGCCATAACGACGAAATGTGTTTTAGAATAAAGTCAGGTGACCTGTCAAGCGAGCGGGAATGAAAGGAGGGTATGAGAGATCGAGTGAAACTGGCCCGAACCTGCGTGCAGCGGTCAGGAAGCAATAGATTCTAGAGGCAATGAGGAGGGCATATGGACATCCTGCACGAAGCGAGCGACGCCATCGGCAATGTCGGTAGGAAGGTGCTGCGGCGCAAGCGCAGAGCCCAGGCGGAGGAGGCGCTCGAGAGATGGTCAGCGCGCATCCCCGTACCACAGGTCTCGGCCAGGAAGAAGAGCGTTGTGTTGGAGGAGGACGTCATCGATGGTACCTACCGCACCCTCGATGAGAATCACGATGAAAGTGAAGGAGAATCCAGATGACAGAGAATGTGCACGAGAGGCGCAAGTACACACCAGGGGCGAACGGACAGGGAGAGGGCGACGGCAACCGGCGCGAGCGGGCCAAGCAGTCCGCTGCGAAGGCTAGCCTCCCGCCCATCGTCTTCGAGAAGAAGACTCACAGCACCGTGCTGACGGTACCGGAGATCAAGCCACTGGGCCGGGACCGGCGCAGCCGCCGTGATGCCCAGGAGGCCCAACGGGAACTGTCGCGCATCGTCATCACAGCCATCAAGCACCGGGTGAAGATTCAGGCGGTGCTTGCGGTGACCACCTACGCCGTCGAAGCCATTGACCAGGCGCAGGAGGAGATGATGGCCATCTACCATAGCAAGGAGCGTCACGAGGGGATGGACGAGATGCTGGGTGAGGCCATCGGCCAGAGTCTGCAGCAGATGGGCTCACAGGCGCTGGCTCTGAGCGATCTGCACTACAAGAACCAGACGCAGGATGGGTGACGTGGAAGCGCTAGCGGTCTGGACGCTGTGCTTGATATTGGGATTGGCCGCAGGGCTGACGGTGATGCTCATCCTTGGCGGACTGTTCCTGGCAAGCTGGCTGCTCTACCATCTCTTCGCCCTGGTAATCATCCCTTTGTGCGTCTGGATATGGCAGGAGGAGGGAAGAGTCCCTGAGCTTCTCTCCGCCTGGTACCACGAGGTGACCTGGCAGCGCCGCACGATGCGCATCCGCGATGAAACTCTCGCCGCCATCGACGCAGTATGCCAGCGCCATGTGGCCAGGGTCAGGGAGATGGCCGAGGAGCTGGATCACGGGAACGGCGATAAGCCCTGACCGTCGACCGGACAGCCATTGTCCCGAGCGCTGTCTCGACGGCTGTCAGGATCTGCTGCGGCAGATATAGAGGGTGTCGCGGGAGCGGAGGCACCATGGGTAATGGCTTCCGCCCCGCGACCTACAAGAACTTGAGGGTTAGCGCCAACGTCATGCTCAGAACGATCTCGAAAGCGAGAAAGCTTTTCGGTCGGTGATTTCGGGGTTGGCAAGTAGGGTTTTGTGGAGGATGACATGGTGGGTACCTTCCTTATCGTCGTCGTGCTGGCAGGTATCTTGAGCGTGGCGGCGCTCATCGCCTCTCTCATCTGGATCCTTGGCGAGCTCATCCTCTTCGCCCTGGAGCTGGTGATTGATATCCTGCGTGACGTCTTTGGCAGACGATCCCACCGTAGCTAGATATCTTGAGGAGGACGCTATGCTAGGCTTCATGATCATCATGATCGTCCTGGGCGGCATCCTGAGCATCGCCGCGTTGACCGGCTTTCTCGTCTGGACCTTTCGCGAGCACATCTTCTACGTCATGGAGGTGGCCGTCTACGGCCTACAGGCCGCCGTACGCCTGGCCATCCAGGCGTCGGTGGCGCTGGTCGAGCTGGCTGACGAGCTCCTCGATCTGGACCTGGCCGACGAGCCGCTGGCCCGCGCGGCTATCATGGGCGTCGTCGGCATGCCCATCGGCATGGTGGCGGTGATGATCCTGGCCATGCTGCGCAACCAGCCCTGGGTGATCATGACCTTCACCGTCATTATTGGCGGGGGCATCGTCCTGGGCCTGGTCGCCGACCCTGAGGGCGACTGGAGCCTACCGTCTTTCCCGTCCTTCCCGGGGCGGGGTGGCGGATCCGGGCCGCAGTTGCCGCTGAATATGTAGCCAGAGTGGGAGGTGAATGATGCCACGTTTGGTCGAATCTGGTCACGAGCTGATCTCCGGCACCATTGGCATGGGCAAGTCCTTCTTTGTGGTATGGAAAATCGTCATGAGTATGATCTATAACCGTCCTTGCTGTTATATTGATCCCAAGGGGGATACGATGGCGAGTTTACTCAACTTCTTTGCGACGACGACCCAGGGCCAGGACCTGTGGGATGCCCTCTCCGAGCGCATCCTGATCGTCAACCCGGTCTCGGCCAGCGATCACCTGCTGGGCTTTCACGCCCTGGCCCCCTACGCCCCCTTCAGTGACAGCGACCCCGACCGGCTGGCGCTCTTGGCCAACGCCCTCGTGTCGCATATCCGCGGCCAGTCGGGCTTCGACACCTTTGACGCCAATCGCATGCAAAACATCATGACCGCCGCGGTGGGCATCCTGGCCCAGGGCGGCGAGGGACAGCTCACGCTCGCCGAGCTGCCCCTGCTCTTCGCCCCCTCCTACCGCTTCGAGGGCAAGCGCCGCGTGCGCGAGACCCACAACCCCTTCGTCCGCTCCCTCCTGGACAAGGTCACCCACCACGGCACCCGCTCCTTCTGGCTCGACCAGTGGCCCACCTGGTCGGCCAACGCCCGCAGCGATTGGATCCAGTCCACCGAGGGCCGCATCTTCCAGTATCTCTTTGACGAGCGGTTGCTCATGAGCGTCTGCGCTACCAGCGTCTGCGCCACCGGCGAGGGTGGGCTCGACTTTCAGCGGATCGTCGAGGGGGGCTACTGGCTGTTCGTCAACATCCCCTACCCGCTGCTCTCGGACACGGTGACGACGCTCTTGGGCAACCTGCTCGTCACCCGGCTCTTCTACGCCTGCATGCAGCGTCCGCCCGGCTCCCGGCCCTACCGGCTCATCCTGGACGAGGCGCGCTTCTTCAACTCCGGCCCCCTGGACGTCATCCTGGAGACGGCCCGCGCCTACAACCTGTGGCTCACCCTCGTGCTCCAATCGCTGGATCAGATGTGCCGCACCACCGGCGGACGGGTGGACGCGCACCTCAAGGAGACGGCGCTCAACAATGCCCGCTACTTCTCCGTCTTTCACAACACCGCCGACAACGAGACCCTGGCCCGGCTGATGTTCCCCATCACCGGGCGAGTGGTCACCGGCTACAACTGGAAGCTGGGCACCTTCGAGTATCTGCCGGTAGCGGCGGAGGTCAACGCCCTGGAGCGGCGTTTCATGGAGCTGGGCAAGCGTCAGGTAGTGCTATGGGACAAGCTGAGCGGGCAGCCGCCCCAGGTGTGGCGCACCCCCGAGGTGATCATGGATGAGCCCGATCCCTGGGAACTGGCCGCCTTTGAGGCGGAGCACCTGGCCAAGACCGGGGCGCCGAAGGAGGAGATCCTGGCCGAGATCGGCGCCCGCCAGACGCAGGTGCGCGCTCTGTTTAGCAAGAGGGAGCGCCCAGCGAAGCGCGTGCCCCCTCGTCCGGCGCAGAGTACGCCAGAGCGCACGACGGCGCGGGTGCGCCCAGGAGCGCGGCTATGACCCACCGCTTCGAGCCGAGGGAAAGAGAGGGCGTGTATCTGACCGCGCGCGACCTGC
>SKLG01000296.1 GCA_007123335.1 Anaerolineae bacterium
CAATCCCCAGTGGGCGGCGCTGGCGTGGACCGCCGGCCATCTCGATGACGAGGCGGCCGCCTATGTCGCCGCACTGCCGGAGCAGCGCCGCCTCAGCGTCGAGGGCGCGCCCGACGCCCTGTTGGTCCACGGCTCGCCCGACGACCCGGCCGAGTCGTTGTATGTGGCCGGTGATCCGGCGGTAGTCGCTCTCTACGTCCAGGCCGGGCTGCTGCGCCCCGACCGCATGCCCACGCCGGTGGAGGAGGTGCTGCCCCATGTGCGCGAGGACGTGCTGCTCTGCGGCCACACCCATCTGCCCTGGGTCTATCGCCACGGGGGCGGGCTGGCGCTGAACCCTGGCTCGGTGGGAATGTCGGTGGCCGGCGATCCCCGCGCGCGCTACGCCTGGCTCGATCTCGTCGCCGGCCGCTGGCAGCCGACGCTGCGCGCCATCCCCTATGATCTGGCCGCGCTGGAGCGCCGCTTTGGCGAGAGCGGCGCATTGGACCACGGCGGGGAGCTGGCCGACGCCTTTATGCGCACCATGCTCACCGGCGAGAACGCCATCCTGGCCTATTTGCGCCAGGCATCAGCCAGGGGCGCCAAGGATCGAAAAAGCTGACGAAAAGGATGTACGATAGGACACCGCGCCTGCGGCGGTTGGAGGTCAAGAGAGACGATGAAACACATCGATGCCAACACTCCCCCACCAAGGGGGAGCGCCATATCTCATATTCGGATTCGCGGTTTTGCTGTGGTGTGGATAGCGCTATTGCTCACGCTGGTGATGGCCCCGGCCATCCGTGCCGATAGTCCGTCCACCGGGCAGGAGCTGGACGATCAAGAACCGCCCAACCAGATCCTCCTCACCACCGCCAGGGTCGTGCTACATGAAAGAGAGGTCGAGCTGCTGGGGCAGAGCCAGCTCGTCCAGGAGCTGGAGATGACCGTCCTTTGGGGGCCGCGCCGTGGCGAGGCGCTCACCGTGGAGCACACGGTGCTGAGCTCCGCCGGGCAGGTGCCGCTGGCCCCCGGCGACTGGCTCTATGTCAGCGAGACCTCGCGGCTGGATGGCGACGTGAGTCGCTATATCGTTGGCTATGCGCGCTGGCCCCGCCTAATGCTCATGGGCCTGATCTTTGCCGCCCTCGTCGTGCTCATCGGTCGGCGCCGAGGGGCGAGGGCGCTGGCCGGCATGGGCATCTCCTTTATGATCCTGCTGGTCTTTGTACTGCCGCGCATGGCACAGGGCCATCCGCCGGTAACCACCGCGCTGGTGGGCGCCATCCTGACCCTGCCCTTTAGCTATCTGATGGCCCATGGCATCAATCGCAAGACAGCCATCGCCCTGGTGGGCTCGGCCATCGGCCTGGCCATCACCGCCGCGCTGGCCGTGGTGGGCACCGATGTGGCCCTCTTGTCCGGCTATGCCTCGGACGAGGCCAGCTTTTTGCAGATCATGCACACCGGCGCCATCGACGTCAAGGGCCTCTTTCTCGCCGGGATGATCGTCGGCATCCTCGGCGTGCTGGACGACGTGACCGTCACCCAGGCGGGGATCGTGGAGCAGATCCAGGAACTCAACCCGGCCCTCTCCTGGAGGGAACTCTACAGCCGGGCGATGCGGCTAGGCCAGGACCACATCGCCTCCATGGTCAACACCCTGGTGCTGGTCTATGCCGGATCGGCGCTGCCGCTGCTCCTGCTGCTCAGCGATCGCTCGCTGTCGCCGCTGTACGTGGTCAGCCACGAGGTGGTGGCCGAGGAGGTGGCGCGCATGTTGGTGACCAGCGCCGGCCTGGTGGCCACCGTGCCCATCACCACGCTCATCGCCGTCCTGGCCCTGCGCGGCTGGAGCCTGCTCAGGCGCCGAGAAGGCACGGTGACGACGCCCTAGCCCCGGCGCCAGCCCTCCAGCACGTTGCGGATGCGCGCCAGCATGACGGCGACCTCGGTATAGTTGTCGGCCACCAGCTCGCTGCTCCAACAGCCGTCATAGCCGGCGTCGCGGAGCATCTCCATCTTATTCTGCAAGCGGTCGCCCATCGCCGGCGACATGTGGGTGTGCATGGTGTAGGGGGCGATGATCTCGTCGCCTTGCTCCGCGTGTTCGCCGCTCCAGCGCTCCAGGTGGAGCAGCACGCCGAACGCCGGGCTGTCCACCGCCTCGCACAAGCGTCGTAGAAGGATAGGCTCTCTCTCCGGCCCCCAGTGGTTCTCTGGCCCCACCATATAGCCGTTGTCGTGGGCTCGTTGGGCGTACTCTTGGTAGCGCTCGATGATGTGGTCGAACTCTTCTTCCGTCCAGGCGTCGCGACGGCTGCCGGCGTCGATGCGCACCGTCTTGGCGCCGAGGAACTCGGCGGCGCGCAGGTTATCCAACGCGCGGCGATAGTGCTCATCCCGCAGCGCCTCGTCGTCCTCCCAGATGTGGGCGCCGTCGACGGCCAGGTTCACCAGGGTCAGCTCGCGCTCCTCCAGCCCATCCTTGACCTGGGCCAGGTAGGCCTCCTCGGTGCTGGCCAACGTGCCGTTCCAGAGATCGGCGGTGGACAGCCCATAGCGGTAGCGGCAGCTCTCCAGATAGCCAAACAGATCGATGGTGCCGGCCTTGAGCTGGCGGTTAAAGGCGTAGGACATGACAGCGACGTTCATAAACACCTCCTGGACAGCAAATGGGGTAGAAATAACGGGCAGCATCGCGCGTTGATGCGCCCTTAGGTCCTTAGCTCGACAATATCACCATCCTGCAGCACGTGGTCGCGCCCGACCATCTGGCCGTCGTGCTCGGCGCTGCCCCACACCCGCGCCGCCGTCAGCCGCTCCAGGATCTCCTTGTGGACGCGTCCGGCCAGCTCCTCCACCGTCGCACCCTGGCGCAGCACAAAGGGCACGCTCATGTCGGGGGGCTGGCCTGGGGGCTTGGAGTAGACCCGCACGACGCCCAAAGCCTCGAACACGGCAGTCTTGAAGGCGTCGATCCCGCGCCCAGTCTCCACCGAGATGGGCAGCAGCGGCCAGGGCTCCTCCATCAGCTCCTGCATGATCTCCAAGAGGATGTCGGCCTCCTCGTCGTCCACCTTGTTGACCACCACCAGCAGCGGCACCACCGCCCAGCGATAGGGGTCCTCCGCCTCGTCGCGGCGCAGATCGGGGACGATGCGATACTCTTTGAGGAGGTCGAGGCTCTCCTCCAGTTGGCCCAGGGGATCGGCCTGCACGTCCACCATGAGCAGCACCAGGTCGGCGCGGCGGATGAGGTCCATGAGGTCGCGCTCGACGTAATCGGGGTTCAGCGGGGGCGTGTCGATGAGCTGCACCTGGGTATCATAGACCGGCATCATCCCCGGCGTCGGCTCCCAGGTGGAAAAGGGGCTGGGCGAGACCTCGGGGTTGCTGTTGGTGAAGGTAGCGACCAGGGCCGACTTGCCCACGTTGGGCGGCCCGATGAGCACCACCTGCCCCGCGCCCTCGCGGTCGATGTGGTAGGGTGAGACGATGCGCGTCTTGCCCTTGCCGCTGGCCGACTGATCCTGGAGCTTGGAGAGGCGGCGGCGCAGATCGGCGCGCAGGTGGTCGGTGCCCTTGTGCTTGGGGATGCAGGCGATCAGCTCTTCGAGCAGGCGGATCTTTTCGCCGAGGTCGCGGGCCTCGCGATAGGCTTCTTCGATCTTGGCACATTCGGGGGGCAGGTTTGTGGGCATCCCTCATCCTCCTCGCCTATAGTACCAGTCTAGAGCGGCGAGGCGACCTTGTCAAACCACCGGCGCCCGCGATACTCGCCCCTCGCCCTCAGTCGCCCTCTTCCCTCGGCGCGACCACCTCCGCGTCGCCCAAATCGGTCTCGCGCAACAACATGCGCAACTGGCGGCCATTCTGCACGGCGTAATTCTGGGCATTGTTATTGAACAGCAGATGCAGCTCCTGGGTTTGCTCGGCCAGTTGGCGCAC
>SKLG01000155.1 GCA_007123335.1 Anaerolineae bacterium
CCTCGCTCACCGATTTAAACCCTGCGAGAAGGTTGATGGTGAAAAAGGGGATGCCCTGCCAGACGTCGACGAGGATGACGCTGGGCAGCGCCAGATGCAGGGTGCCGAAAAAGGGCACCGCCCGGCGCAGCAGGCCCAGATCCAAAAGGATGCGGTTCACCAGGCCATAGAGCGGGTCGAGTAGGCCGCGCCAGGCGATGGCGCGCACGACGGTGGGCATGATCCAGGGCAGGAGCAGCAGGCCGGCCCATACGTCGGCACGCGCTCCCAGGCGATGCAGCACCAGGGCGGCGACCATGGCGATGGCGAACTTGAGCACTCCCGAAAAAACGGTCAGGCGCACCGTGGTCCACACCGCCTCGCGAAAGAAGCGGTCGCGCCAGAGGAAGCGATAGTTGCGCAACCCCACAAAGGGGCCGACGCCGGAGCCGCGGGTGTGGGTAAAGCTGAGCATCACCGCTCGCAGGAAGGGGTAGGCGATGAGACCGCCCATGAGCAAAAGGGTGGGCGCCAGAAAGGCATAGGCCACCGGCCAGTCGGGTCCCAGCAGCCGGTGCAGAGCTCTGGATCGCCGTGGCAGCCGGTCAAGCCAGGCGATAAAGGGGGGCGCGCAAAAGCCCTTGGCAGGTGTCAGTGGCACGGGAGCGGCCTCTGCCGGACTCGATCGAGAGGCTGATCCACGGGCACGCGGCAGAATCTGGGTGCGCTGCCGCAGCCCAGATTCTGGCTTGTTCGTATCGGGGACATGATCCGCGTCAGCCACCGCCCTTGACGGCGCCGGCGGTGAGCCCCGCTACCATAAAGCGCTGGCCCAGCGAGTAAAGGATCAGCACCGGGATGGCGATGATCAGCGCCGCTGCGCTCAGCTCGCCCCAGGGCAGCACGTCGCCGATGATCATCTGCGCCAGGCCCACGGGGATGGTCATGCGGCTCTCGCTGTGGATCATGACATAGGCAAAGAGGAACTCGCTCCAGGCCTGGGTGACGCCAAAGAGCGCCACGGCCAACAGCGCCGGCTTGGTGAGCGGCAGCACCACCAGGAAAAAGGTCTGGATGCGGTTACACCCGTCGATGAGCGCCGCTGCCTCCAGCTCCTCGGGGATGGAGGAGTAGTAGCCCATCATCAGCCAGGTGGCAAAGGGCAGGCCAAAGGTGGGGTAGGAGATGATCAGCGACATCATCGTGTTGGTAATACGCAGTCGGGAAAAGAGTTGATAGATGGGGATCAACATCATGATGCCGGGCATGAGGTAGGCCACCAGCACTGAGCGAGAAAACACCCCGGCGCCGCGCCAGCGCAGCCGGGTCAGCGCATAGGCGCCCAAGGAGGCGACCAGTGTGGAGATTAGCGGCGTGATGCACGCTACCATGGTTGTATTCCGTAGCCAGACCATAAAATTGTAACTAGGTCCAAAGAGTCGGGCGAACTGGACTCCGGTCCACGGCGTGGGCCACAGGACGTTCTGAAAGCGGGTGATCTGTAACTCGGTCTTGAACGAGGTGACGATGACCCAGTAAAAGGGCAGCAGCTCAAAGGTCACCAACGCGAGAAAGGTCGCGACGGGCAGGATCTGGCCCGTCCAGCGCCATCTTCGCCGGCGCAGGGCGGCCTTGGCGAGGTCTTGCTCCTTTGGGTGCAGGCTCTCGGCGATCTTGTCTATGAGAATTTCGATGCTGTTGTTGATCAGCCAAAAGAGAGCCAACAGTCCACGGAATAAGAGCCGGAAGGGCCATGTGATGGCGGCGAGAATGCTGGCCAGGGGCCCGCTCATTTCGGCGGATGCGCTATCCTCATACAGGCGTCTTCCGCTCATCATGTAGCGACCGAGGATGACGATAAAGATACCCAGAATCGGAGCCATGGTCATCGAGACGGCAATGCCCGGGCCGTAGCGCCTGCCGGCGATGGCGTACTGGTAGGCCAGGATCGAATAGACCTTGGTGGCATCCATGGGCCCACCGCCGGTGAGGAGAAAGATGAGCGTAAAGCTGTTGAATGTCCAGATCGTGGAGAGCAGAGTGACCACGATGATGACAAAGCGTAGGCCCGGCAGGGTGATGTGCAGGAACTGGCGCCACTTGGTGGCGCCGTCTATGGCCGCGGCTTCATAGAGCTCCTGGTCGATGGCCTTGAGGCCGGCCAGCAGGTTGATGGTGAAAAAGGGGATGCCCTGCCATAGGTTGATCATCACCACGGTGGGCAAAGCGGTGTTTACGCCGGTGAGAAAGGGCAGCGGTTGCGACACGATATTGAGATCGACGAGGATGCGGTTTACGCCGCCGTAGAGGGGATCCAGCAAGCCCTTCCAGGTGATGGCGCGTACGATCTCGGGCATGATCCAGGGCAGCAGTACCAGTCCGGTGAGGTAGCTATAATGGCCTTTGAGGCGGTTGAGGAGCACCGCGGCCAGGATGCCGGCCAAGAGCTTGAAGGCCACGGCCGAGAGGGTGAATTGGGCTGTCACCCACACCGAGCGCCGAAAAAAGATGTCCTTCCAAAGATTGATATAGTTCGTCAGGCCGACAAAGGGGCCGATCTCCAAGGTTGTGGTGTTGGTGAAGCTGATGTAAAAGGCGCGCACAAAGGGATAGGCGATGAGCCCGCCCATGAGCAGGACGGTGGGCGCCATAAAGAGCCAGGCGACCTTCCAATCTTTGCCCAGCAGCGCCTCAAGGCGCTTGCTCAGCGCCGATTGGGTGGTGCGGACGGGAACGCTGCCGCTCGTCGGTACAAATTCTGCTGCCATAAGGTTGCCCCCGTAGCGAATGGAGTTGTCATCTTTTTGGCGAGAGGAACACCCACAAGGACGCCTCGCCATACGCACGGGGCGCCATTTCGTTTATGGGCCAGCTCGCTGGGATAGAGGCAAGGGCGGCGCTCATGCGCCGCCCTCGATCAGGGCTATTTCTCACCCGGCATGCCAAACTCCTTAAAGATGGCCACATAGCGGTCGTGGCACGTCTTGACCGCCTCGGCCACCGGCGTGCCGCGCAGGATGTCGGACACCATGTCGTTCTCGATACCGGCCGAACCCGCCGAGGCCATGGGGGGGTTGTTGGCCGGACCGGGATAGGTGCCGGGGACAACGCCGCTGGGGTCGCGGGCCACCGTCTCCAGCTCGGCGGCGGTGGGGTTGGTCTTGATATAGTTGGACTCGGCCCACAGCTTTTCATAGGCCGGTAGGCAAAAGGCCGGTGCGGCGGCGAACACAGCATCCTGATTGTCCAAAGGCAACATATAGTGCAGAATGGTCTCGGCGGCGGCCTCGAAATTGCGGGCGCCGCGCATGATCATCCAGTTGTTGGCGCTGAGGCTGTTGAACTCCTTATTCACCGGGCCACCGGGCGGCGCGTGAAAGCCGACGTCGGGCATGAGCGGGTTCTTGTCCAAGATGCCCTTGCCGTATACGGTGCCGCCGTTAAAGGTGTAGGCCAGCTTGCCGGCCAAAAAGACCTCATTGTTGGTGGGGTCGGTCCAGGCCAGGACGCCCGGAGGCATCATCTTTTCCCATTTGGGGTCCATATAGATCTCGGTCATCCTGGTCATCGCCTCGACCATCTCGGGGCTGTTAAAGGTGACGAACTGGCCGCTCTCGTCCTGGACATAGGCGCCCCAACCGTGCTTGACCCGGTGGCGGAACCAGTCGCCGTCGCCGCAGCGGTTGATGGTGATGCCCCAGCCGTACATCTCGTTCTCCGGCTCTGAGACCTCCAGGCAGGCATCCCACATGTCGGTAAAGAGGCGTATCTTGTGGATGTCGATGTTGTGTTTATTAAAGACCGAGCGCAGGAACCAGCCGCCGTCGGACCGCTGAAAGTAGGGCACCGCCCACCACTGATCGTCCTGGCGATAGTCCATGTACTGCCGCGCAGCGGCCTTGCCCCATTGCGCCTCGATCTGCTCGACCACGGGTGTCACCGCCTCCAGAGC
>SKLG01000206.1 GCA_007123335.1 Anaerolineae bacterium
GCGCGCGGGAGGCAGAGGAGCACGTGGCCGTGGATATTCGCGTGGCGGTATCAAGCCCGTCGGACCTGCTGGCCCACATGGAGGCGCCGCTGCAGATCGTGGTCCAGATGTTGCATCCGCTGGGTGCAGAGGTACAGGCTAACCCGACGCAAGAAGGAGAGCTCCATCTGACCATCTCTCTACCCCTGAATCGCCAGACGATCCTGGTCATCGAGGACAACCAGGACGCCATCCAGCTCTTGGAGCGCTATCTCACCGACCGCCGCTGCCGGGTGGTGGGCGTGGCCAACGGCGGGGACGGGCTGCGATTGGCCCGCCACCTGCGCCCAATGGCCATCGTCCTCGACCTGATGATGCCCGGCCAGGATGGCTGGGAGATCCTCCAAAACCTCAAGGCCGACGCAGCCACCGCCGACATCCCCGTAATCGTCTGCTCGGTGCTGGCCCAAGAGTCGCTGGCCCAGGCCCTGGGCGCCGATGCCTACCTGCGCAAGCCGGTCAGCCGCGAGCAACTGCTCGTGGTGCTCGACCCCCTACTCGCCGCATAACTTGGGGCGCGAGCGTCCACGCTCGCTCTTCTCCACTTCACTTGCGCCCATCGATCAACCCACAGCAACCGCTCGCGATGCGCGATCCCCCACCGGCTGCACAGGATGCGTCAACTGCCCAATGAGCCGCTCCACACAGCGCACCGTCGCCAGCGGCTCGGCGAGCTGCGGGCGCAGCAAAAAGAACTCGCGCTGTGGCGCCGGAGCCAACGCATCGAGATCGGCGCGATCGGAGGTGACCACCAGCGCGGCGCCGTTGACCCCCGGGATCTGTCGCAGCGCGGCCACGCCGGCGGGCACATCCTCGCCCAACATGAGCAGATCCACCAGCAGGACGTCGGGCGCGTGGGCTTGCACCGAGTCGGCGAGCTCGGCGGCGTCGTAGGCCTTAAAGATGCGCACATCATCCAGCTCCTCGCGGATCATGCGCTCCAGCAGCCGCACCATATCGGCCTCGGCATCGGCCAGCAACACGCGGCGAACCTCGCCGGGGAGCTGACGCAGCGTCCTGGCGAGATCCTCGGGGAAGATCGGCTTCACCAGCAACTCATCGATCCCCTGCACACGGGCCAACCTGCGCCCACTGGGCAGGGGGCAGCCGATGACGGCCACAGCCTGCTCGCCCAACGCCTCCTGCCAGGCTTCCATCGCCTCAGGGGGGAACTGCCGCGAGTCGGCCACCAGCGCCAATGGCCCTCGCGCCCGCACCAACTCCTCGGCATCTTGCAGCGATGTGGCCCGGATCACGTTCACCTCGCCGAGGTGCCGCCGAAAGAGGTTTACCACCGCCGCGTCGGATTCGAGCAGCACCACCTCTTGATTGTCGAGCAGCGGGGAGGGGTCGAGGTCGGCAATACGCACCAGTTCGCTCCGGTCACCCTCGGCATCGAGGAGGGGCAGGCTAAAGGTGAAAGTGCTGCCCTGCCCCAAGACGCTCTCCATGCTGATGCGCCCGCCATGCAGCTCCACAAAGTGCCGGCTGATGGCCAGCCCCAGCCCCACCCCGTCGCTGCGTCGGCCGTCGGCGCTGTCGAGCTGCTGGAAGGGCTGGAAAGCGCGACTCTGTTGCTCCTCGGCGATGCCCACCCCGGTGTCGATGACACTCACCGAGATGTGGCCACCCTCCTGGCCGGTGCGGATGGTGACGCCGCCGCACTCGGTGAAACGGGCGGCGTTGGCCAGCAGGTTGATCAACACCTGGCGGATGCGCGCCTTGTCCAGCATGATCCGTGGCAGGTGGGCCGAGAGATCCAGAGTGATAGAGAGCCCCCGCCGCTCAAAGAGGGCGCGGGTCGCCTCCACCGCCTCGCGGATGACGCCGTGCACATCACCCAGCTCGGGCTGGATGACCATGTTCCCCGATTCGAGCTGTGAAAGCTCGAGCACGTCATCCACCAGCGAGAGCAAGTGCCGGGCGTTGCGATAGACGGCCATGACGTCGGCCATGTAGGCCGGCGAGAGGGAGACGTTGCCATAGAACTCGGGCGCGGTGAGGAGCATCTGCCCAAAGCCCACCAACAGGTTGAGGGGCGTGCGCAGCTCGTGGCTGATGTTGGCGGCGAACTGGGCCTTGACCCGGCGCGCCTCATCGGCCTCACGCCGCGCGATTTTCAAGTAGCGGTTGAGGCGCTGCAGGCGGTCGTTGGCCTGGGCCAGATCCTTGGACACTCGCAGGAGCTCGGCGCGGCGAGCCTGGGCTTCCTCCGTCTTGCGCCGCGCCTGGTCATAGGCGTCCCAGGCCCACGAGACGGCGGTGCGCAGCCCCTCAGAGCTCTGCCACGAGGCCAGCCCCGTGGTAACGACGATCCACAGCGGACCGGCAAAGGTGAGCATCACCTCCTCACCACCCAGCGGCCAGGCGTGCAGGGTGATGATGGCTACCGAGAGCCCGGTGGACAGGGCGCCGCCCAGCGGCCCAAAGAGCGCCGTGGCCATGATCGGCAGCAGGATGTAGAAATACTGGCCCAGGACGGGCGCCAGGGGGCGAATGCCCAGCTCACCGACAAGGATATAAGCAAGCAGCAGGAGGAGGGCGCCGGCGGCATAGTGGCGCTCGACCACGTGCACGGCGCACACCCCCACCCCAAAGGCTACCATGCCCACCGTGAGCAAGCCGATGGCCTGGGTGCCCTGGAACCAAAAGCTCAGCGCCACGATGAACCATAGGCCAAAGGCCGAGGGGACGATGGCCCGCGAAAAGGCGTCGTAGCGTAGATCTTGGACGAGCGATGCGGGGCTGGTAGACGGTATTTCGTTCATCAGCGATCTCCCGGCGCACAAGGCGCCATACGCGCAGGCAACCCTCTGCGGTTGCCCACGGAACCCTTTGCGATTGATCCCTGGATGCTGGCGCTGGGCGCTTGCCAGGGGGAATAGATGATGGCGTGACTGGATGATAGCAGAGCAGCGCTGCCTCGCCAAAGCACACCGGGAGGCGCGTCTGTTCGCCAAGTTATGACAGATCGGCAGGCCCATGCTATAATCGCCAAACATTTGATGCTTGGCCGAATCTGCTTTCTAGGAGAGCTCGCATGACGTTGCCTGCGGACCTGAACGTCTATATCTCGGCGATCATGTTCTTTCTGGGCGCCTACCTCTTTGCCCTCTACCTGGGCATGATCGTCTGGACAGTGCGCGATATTCGCGCCCGATCTCGTGATGCTTTGGCCCACATTTTGGCCACGGCCCTGGTAGCGGTCTTTAATCTGCCCGGGTTGCTGGTCTACATGCTGTTGCGTCCTCACTCGACCGTCGCCGAAGAGTATGAGCGCAGCCTGGCCGAGGAGGCCATCCTGCAAGAGTTGGAGGAGCGCCGCGTCTGCCCCGGATGCCGGCGGCGGGTAGAGGCCGATTTCATCGTCTGCCCCCACTGTCATTACCAGCTGCGCCTGCGCTGCACCAGTTGCGGAAGGCTGCTCAATCCCAACTGGGATGTTTGCCCCTATTGTGGGTTGTTGCAGGAGGCTGACGCAGAAGAGAAAGCCGCTGAGGCTGTTACCCCCCCAGTCGAGACCACCGTGGTTAAAGAACCCGCCGTCGCCACCGCCGCCCTCGGTGGCGGCGATGCCTTTGCATCTCTGGCCGAGTATAAAGCCCCTGCCGAGCTCGACGTTATCGAGTCGGTTAAAGACGCGGGCGCGATGAACGCGGGCGCAATGGACGAGAACGATCGCTGGCAAGGTCACGAGGCAGAGCCCGAGACGCCCGATCGGTGGATGGGCTATACCTGGAGCCCCGACGAACCGGCCCGCTCCAATGCCGATGACGAACCGGAAGAGGAATAGCCCGGCCGACGATGGATGGCGGCCTTGGCCTCTCTACATCCTGACCCTGGGCCAGATTCCGGTCTCTTGAAGCAGGCGGATCAACGCCTCGA
>SKLG01000430.1 GCA_007123335.1 Anaerolineae bacterium
CTTGCGCCCTTGAAAGAGACGCCCTGCAGATCGGCGCCCTCAAGGTTCGCATAGGCCAATTTGGCTGCTGCAAAGTTCCTCTCGCCCTGTAGGTATTGCTGAATCAAGCGCTTTTCATCCATCATCCTTGATCTCCTGGGACAGGTACGTGTCCTATGTCGCCATGAGTTCTCTACAAACTGCCCGCTCACGCCGGGGCAAGAACCTCAAACACTGTCATCTATCTGGACATCAGATACTGCCTCAGTGTGAACGCAAGAATCTGCAACACATAGGATTCTTCGCTCTGGAGGAAAAAATGATCCCCTGAGAACATGTGCATGAAGAAATTGCTTCGTGTATGGATGCTCCAGGCATTCAGCGCATCGCGATCGACGTATGGATCCATCAACCCGCCCAGAGCGCTGATGGGACACCCAAGCGGTTCCCCGACCAGGTAGCGGTAGGTCTCACACACGCTAAAATCGGCCCGCAGCACAGGCAGCAAGAGCTCGCGCAGCTCAGGATGAGCCAACACCTCCTCTGGGGTGCCATTCATCTCACGTAACCTGGCCACAAGCTCGTCATCCGGTAGATCATGTACATGATCACCATTATCCGGAAGGTGGGGCGCCCCATGCCCCGAAACAAAGAGGTGTGTGGGTTGTATTCCGTGATTGCGCTGCAAGTAGCGCGCCAGTTCAAAAGCTGCTAACGCTCCCATGCTGTGGCCAAAGAGAGCAAAGGGACGGCTAAAGAGGGGCATCAGCGCCATCGCAGCAGCTCCCACCAGCGGCTCGATGCGGGTAAAGGGCGGTTCCGCAAAGCGCATGCCACGGCCTGGAAGCTCTACCGGCATGACGGCGATTTCCTCCGGGAAGGCTTTCCTCCAGCCAGAGTATAAGGAGCTGCCAGCCCCCGAATAGGGGAAACAGAACAGGCGTATACGCGCCCTCCGGCTAGCAGACTGGTCCCTGACCCAGACGTCAGTATCCATCAAAGTCTCTTGATCTTGCGGCAGTGCTGTCATTCCATCACCTCCCAACATGCGTCTGCAACGGCAGTGGCGTCTCAAGCTCCGTACTGGGTGCTCCCTCGAATGGGACACATTCCTGGGTCACAAAGGACCGGAAGGCAGGTCTTGAGATAACAAGTAGCGAGGGTACAACCATCGCCCCTCCACAGATGCCATAGATCAGCGGTATATTCTGATTTGCCAGATCGGCAACGATCCCCGTCAACCCCATCGCCAGCGGGGCAAGGCTGGCGGACAGGCTACCCAGTAGGCCGAACACACGTCCGCGCAGCTCCCGATCCACGGTTGTCTGCAGAATCGTGGTGATATTGACCGTTATGAACGCGGTGAGCAATCCTCCGACAACCGAGAGTGCCGTTGCTGCGTCAGGTCTGCGAATCAGCCCCAGGAGGCCGAAGCCAAGCGACTGTAGGACGATGAATCCCATCATGAGCCAACCCCGTAGTCGCCCTGACGTGGCAAGAGAACCGGCGAGGCCATAGCCGACCAACGCGCCGACACCGTGAGCGGCAAGCATATAGCCGTACCAACTGGCGTCCACCCTCAGCACATCTTCAACATAAAAAGGAAGCAAAAATATAATAGGAATAGTAAAGAATGTTACCAGAGCAGACAGGATCACCATCTCGCGTAGGCCGGACATGTCGCGAACAAGCTTTAGACCCATCATGAGGTCGCGACCCAATCTCTTTAGGGCAGTGCGCCATCCACCACCTTGAGCAGGCAGCGTTTCGCTTGGCGGGGGAATACGCACCAAGGACGTGCTCACAGCCGCATAGAGATAGGTCGAACCGTTGATGGCAAAGACGATGGCCGCGCCCAGTTGCCGGAATAAAAGCCCCCCCACGCCCTGACCGATAAAGATGGCTAGCTGAAAGGCCAACTGAGCCATCGAGTTCGCCGTGGCGATACGCTCTCGTGGCACCAAATCAGGAATCGCCGCCTGGAGCGCCGGCCCCGAGAACGCCGCCAATATGCTGTTCTGGATGGCTAACACAAGCAGGATGGTCAGAACGACGCCTGTCGCTTCTGGGCGAGCCAGGGCATAGATAGCCAGAGCCAGCGTGCCCAGCCCTCGCACCAGATCGGCCATGATGATGATACGTCGCCGCGAATGACGATCCGCGTATGCGCCACCTATCGCGCCCAACACAATCATCGGTATCGCACCGAGCATCTGATAGAGGCCCATCAAGGTTGCCGATCCGGTCAGGTCCTTTATCCAGAAGATGGTCGCAATCACAAACATCTGGATGCCGATCTGGCTGATGGCCTGCCCCTGCCAGAGCCAAGTGAAGTTGCGATTCAGCAGCCGAAAGGTAGACTGAGGGGCCGTTGGCTTTGGTTCTTGGGCATCGTCATGGTTTGCTATGACATCGTCAGAGATCATATCCCCATTCATCGAAACTCCTACGCCAGGATTGAGCTACTAGGGCCTTGGTTTGCTCATCCAATGGTTGGCGTTCATTTTTCTTGTAGCCGGCGAGCGACTCGATGTAGCGCTGCAATCGGGGTTCCATGGTATCAAAGTCAAGTCCGAGTTCGAGGTAAATCCTTTGAACCTCCTCGGCTTTGGCTCGCTCTAGATCCTCAAAGCGCACTTGGCACAGGTGACCATCTGGTATCAGATCAAGATCGTCATGGAATGCATCATACATCTCGGCATATCGACGCAATATGCCTGGATCAAAGTTATGATTGCGTGCTCGCTGCAGATGATGACGATGAACTGTTTTCTGGTACAAGTGCTGCGTGGACTGAAAGACATCGTATGGGTGACGATGAATATGCACGAAGCGAGCTTCTGGAAAGAGCTGTAGCAATAGTCGGATTCGGCCGGTGTGTGGCGGCGATTTGAGAAGAAGCGGCTTGCCGTAACGATAGGTCAACTTCTGCATAAAGTAGAGCAAGGATTCCTTCCATCGCTCCACTTCCCTCGACATCACATTGCGGAAGGTCAGAAATCGGTCATAGTACTCTTCATGACGTGGAAAGAACCAGCTTATGAGCGGAGACCGCTGGCTGAGTATGGCCAAGGCATATTCATCCTCTCCTGGGCTCTGGAATGTGACCTGCAGATCGTCCATCGGCCTCTTTGCACCATTCTGAGCTGCGAGTTTCTTCTTGATTTCCTCCTCCTCGACCAGGAAGGTGTGCGGTCGAGAGATCTGAAAGAGGTTTGGGTACGCAAACCGCTCGTCTCTGATCAACAGTTCGTGCAAAAGGGTTGTGCCACTACGCCAATGCCCCAGAACAAAGAGTGGCGGCTCAATTCTGGTCTCCGCTATAGCCGTGCCGTATCTTTGCTCCTCATCGCGCTTGTGTGCCGACGTGGTAAGACTTGCCAAAGCCAGAAAAGCCAACGTGGGCCAATAGGTCGGATCAACCGCAAACCGATTCTCATGAAGCAATCGCCAAAGGCCTCGTGCATCAATACCGAATGCCGAGTAGGGCATTTTCCTCGTCTGCTCTTATGTGGTGTGTTCTTCTCATATTAGACAAACAGATCGCCGCCATCTCAATTGATATCCTTCAAACACGAGGTCAGACGGCGTTCAAGAATGCGCACCCATGGCTCGTGGACCATTTGCAGATGGTCACCGGGCACCTGATGGATTTCCACCCCACCTTGAGCCAGGGCGCCCCAGCCTAGATCCGGCGCTACATCGCGTTCTCTCTTGGGCCGCTTGCGGGCGCGAAACAGAGTGATGCGCCCCGAGTAGGGCTGTACTTGGTAGTTCCGCCAGGCCTCGGATTGCGTTCTGAGGATGTGTACGAAATGACCAAACTGCTTCAGGGTCACATCGGGCATCAGAAAACGTACACGCTTGGCCTCAGTGAAGAGATGTAAGAGTTGCTCCTCGTCGTTGAGGGGGTCCAGATCGGCCAGGGTGACGGGCACATGC
>SKLG01000313.1 GCA_007123335.1 Anaerolineae bacterium
CAATATTCCGCAAAAAGGCTATCGAACTTGCGGCAGAACGGCCCCTCGAGCTGCCCTCTACCGAGGAGGAGCTCAAGGCCCTCGTCCAAGAGCTGCATATCCACCAGATTGAGCTGGAATTGCAGCAGCAGGAGCTGATGCGCGCCCGCGCTTCGGCCGAGTACGCGCGCGATCGCTATGAGGACCTATACGATTGGGCGCCGGTGGGTTACCTCAGTCTGGATCATGACGATCTCATCGCCCAGGCCAACCTCACCGCCACCACTCTCATGGGCATAGACCGCGCCGATTTGATCAACGAGTGCTTCCCACGGCTGATCCATCCTGACGATCAGGACACGTGGTACTATTGCCAGCAGGCGGCCCGCAACGGGCAGGATGACCGACCGGCCGATCTGCGCGTTCGCACCGACGAGGGCTCCTATCGCTGGATGCGGGTGGCGATTCGTGCAGATGTCGGCAGGGCCGATCCCCAGCCTGGACAGGGCGATGGTCGCCTCCTCCTGACGCTGAGCGATATTACCGAGCGCAAAGCAGATGAGCAGATGTTGCGCACGCTGAATGAGCAGTTGCGAGCGCGCACGGCGGAACTCGATGCCCGGAACGCCGAGCTCCATGCGATCATGGATCACCTGACGCAGGGCCTGGCCGTTGCCGATCTCCAAGGCCGTGTCTATCAGTGGAATCGGGCCTCGCTTGAGATGCACGGACTCGCCAATGTGGAGGAGGCCCAGAAGCAGTTAGAAGAGTTTACGGAGAGTTTTGAGCTCTCTACGCCGACGGGCGAGATCCTTCCGTTGGAGGAGTGGCCCCTGGCCCGAGTTCTGCGGGGGGAGACCTTGCGAGACCTCCAGTTGCGCGTTCGCCACCTCAAGGAGGGTTGGGAGCGCATCTGGGTGTATGCCGGGGCGCTCGTGCACGATCAAGAGGGCGCGCCCTTTTGCGCCGTCGTCGGCATCACCGATATCACCGAGGAGATGCGCGCCACCGAGGCGCTGCGAGAGGCCAAAGAGCGTGCCGAAACCGAGCACCGCTGGCTTGAGGCCATCATGGAGGCTCTTCCCATAGGCATGGCCATCACCGATGATCGTGGAGCGTGTATCCGTACCAACGACGCCTATGAAAAGCTGTGGGGTGCACCGCGTCCACCAACAGAGTCGATCGATGACTATATCGATTACCGGGCCTGGCTGGCGGATACCGGCGAGCCCCTGCTCCCAGAGGATTGGGCAGCGGCGCAGGCGGTGGAAAAGGGCCTAAGCGTCGTGAACCAGTTCCTCAGGATTCAGCGATTCGATGGAACACAGGCCTATGTCCTTAACAGCGCTGCGCCCGTATACGATGCCGACGGCCATGTGACGGGCAGTGCGGTAGCTATCCAGGATATTACCGCGTTGCGGCAGGCCCAAGAGGAGGTCCAAAGCCTGGCGCGCTTCCCAGACGAGAGCCCGGATGGCATACTGCGCATCGCCCAAGACGGGACGTTGCTTTATGCGAATGCGGCGGGCCAGACGCTGCTGTCTGGTTTGCCTCTAGTCGTCGGTGAGCCTGCGCCCGATATCTTGTACCAGGCGGCCACCGAGGCGCAGAGCCAGCAGCAGCGCATCACCGTCGAGATCAAGCACGGCCAGCGTGTGCTCTCTGTTGCCGTGGCTCCCTTTGCGGTTGCGGGTTATACCAATCTTTATGCCCGCGATGTGACGGTGCGGAAGCGAACTGAGGAGGTCCTGCGTCAAGAGCGGGTGCTGTTGCAGACGATCTATGACTCTATCCCCGTGATGCTCACCATATACGATCCACAGGTCGAGCGGATTACGCTCAACAGGCACTTTGTAAAAGTAGCCGGTTGGACGGAAGAGGACACGGCGCGCACCAATGTCATGGAACTGGTCTATCCCGATCCAGAGTATCGGCAAGAGATCCTTGAGTATATGCAGTCTCTGCAGCCGGGTTTTCGGGACATTGACATGGTCACCAAGGCGGGGGAGATCCTCCACAGCAGTTGGGCGAACGTTGTCCTACCCGATGGTCGCCAGGTGGGCATCGGCATCGACATCAGCGAACGTCGGCGGGCGGAGGAGGTGCGACGCGAGAACGAGCGTCTGCTCGCCCAGCGCCTGAACAAGCTGCAAGCGCTCTACGACGTGTCGCAGGCGTTGCTGGGCCGCCAGCACAATGGGAATGTGCTGCGTCTGATCTGCGAGGCGGCGGTGCGCCACTTTGGCTTCTGCAAGGCCTGGATCGGCTTGCATCAGGAAGATGGTCAGATATGGCCTGCTGCCGTCTATGGCCACGATCAGGGCCAACTGGCCAAGAGCCTCGGTCTGGACCCGACGTCCCCAGTGCGGCCCCATGTGCGCTCGTCGGTGATCGATGCCATCCGTGCCGGCCAGGGGCAGACTGTCGTCGACCTCCAGCGGGCGGAGGAGCTGGCCGAGTCTTCGCGCCGTGAGGCGCTCCAGCGCGGCGTGCGTTCCAGAGCCGTCCTGCCCATTCGCATAGAGGGAGAGACCCTGGGGGCTATAGTGGTTTATGGCGGCGCGCCGGCGGATACCGTTGCCCAGGAGCAACTCGACTCGCTCCAGTCGCTGGCCAACCTGGCGGCGCTGGCGTTGCAGCGCGCAAAACTGGTCGAGCGCATCGCGAACCACGCCCAATCGCTGGAGCAAACGGTGGCGCAGCGCACCGAGGAGCTGGCGCGCAGCGAGGCCCATCTGCGGGCCATCTTTGATGGCGCAGCCATCGGCATCGGTGTGGTTGACAGTGAGGGGTACATTCTGTCGGCAAACCCCATGATGGAGGAGATGCTGGGGCATACGGCTTTGGACCTGGTGGGTCAGAAGGTGACGGATTACGTCTCAGAGGACGATATTCATGCGCAGAGAACACAGCTTGTGCAGTTGCTGGCTGGAAAAGAGCGGTTGGTGCGTGTGAGCCTTCAGTACCGGCGGGGCGATGGCAATCTTGGCTGGGCGAATGTCGTCGTGAGCCATCTGCCCAATCAGACTGGTAACCGGGACCGCTTTGTGGTGATGGTAGAGGATACCACCGAACAGCGTCGTACCGTGGCGGCCCTGCTCCAGTCGGAGAAGCTGGCCGCTACCGGCCGGCTGGTGGCTGGGCTGGCCCATGAGATCAACAATCCGCTACAGGCGGTCATCGGTTGTCTGGGTCTGGCCCAAGAGGTGTTGGCGGAAGGGGAGGACGCCGAGAGCTTTTTGACCATCGCCACAGAAGAGCTGCATCGGGCCGCCAAGCTGGTGCATGATTTGTACGAGATATATCGCCCCGGAGACGAGCGCCGCGAGCCGGTAGACCTCAACGCCCTGGTGCATCGCGTGGTTGATCTAACTCGGCGTCAGCACGAGAAGGGCCAAATCGAGGTCGAAATGCATCTAGCTGAGGAATTGCCGACGGTGATGGCGGTGCCCGACCGCATGCAGCAGGTGATGCTCAACCTCGTGTTAAACGCCGTGGACGCCATGCCCGAGGGAGGACAGCTAGAGATCTGCTCGTCCACCAGCCAGGATCCTGAGAGCGGCCGCAGCGGCGTGCGGGTCGAATTTCACGACAATGGTGCTGGCGTTTCGCCCGATGTGCTGGAGCACCTCTTTGAGCCCTTTACCACCACCAAAGAAGAGGGCTCGGGGCTGGGGCTCTTTGTCTGCCGCACCATCCTTGAACAGCATGGGGGATCGATCCGCCTGGAAAGCAGACAGGGCGAGGGCACGGCGGCCATTGTGTGGCTGCCCTGCTGAGCGGAGGCGGCGCCCCTCAGGACATTGGCGAGATTTTAAGCTTGATGCTATGCTGGCCAGCAACGGACATCATCATCCCCCATAGCGAGGAGCGGGCACTATGCAGACCGTCGGACTCTACTATGTAGAACCCTATCGCGTCGAGTTGCGCGAGTTTGA
>SKLG01000460.1 GCA_007123335.1 Anaerolineae bacterium
TCGATGCTCGGCTGATCGGCGGCGTCCAGACGATTCACCAGCGCCTCAAAGCGCGGGGGCCAGAGCCACTCGGCGATGACGCCCTCTCCCTGGGCTTCGGCGGCGGCGTACACGGCCTCGATCGGGGCGCGCGAAGGCATGGGACGCACGGCCCCCGGTCGCGGGGCTGCGCAGAGCAGGTGTAGGGGCGCGGATATCGGTTTCACGGTAGACCTCCCTGGTGTCATCGGTACAGAGTGGGCGATGTGGCAGCGTGTGTATAACGGCGCATCTGGATTATACCCGAGAAGTAGGAGACATAAAAGGGCAGGCGCGGTTCGTATACCTCGGCCTGCATTGAGCCTGGCTGCCGAAATGTTTGACAGAGACGCTCCGCCGGGCTAGATTCTGTGTGTGGCTCCCTTTACAGCCTGCATCCTTGGACCGTTGCGCCACAACGTGGTTCCGGCCAGCGCCCATACGGAATCCGCGGATGGGTTGGGGCGCAGAGTGATCGAGAAGGAGCAAGAGATGGATCGCTACGAGTACATCATCATCGGCGGGGGGATCGCCAGCCAGCGGGCTGTGGACGGCATCCGGCGGGCTGATAAAGAGGGTTCTGTGGCCTTGATCAGCGCCGAGCCCCACGTGCCCTATCAGCGTCCGCCCCTCTCCAAGGATTATCTGCGGGGCGAGGAGGGGCTGGATGAGGTCTATTTGCAGGGCGAGGACTATTACGCCGAGAATAGCGTCGAGCTCATGACCGGCACGCGGGTCGTGGCGCTGACCCCCGACGATCATCGCATCACCTTGGCCGATGGGCGACACCTCGGCTATGGCAAGCTGTTGCTCGCCACCGGCGGGCGCGCCAACAGCCTACCGCTACAGGGAGCCGATCTGCCCGGCGTGCTGACCTTGCGCACCATCGAGGATTGCCACGCCATCCAAGAACTCGCCAAGGAGGGCAAAAAGGCCGTCGTCTTTGGGGCCAGCTTTATCGGCAGTGAGGTGGCCGCCTCGTTGACCCAGATGGGTCTCGATGTGACGATGGTCTATCCCGAGGACCGCCTGTGGGAACGGGTGGTGCCCGAGGTCGTGAGCCAGACGCTCCAGGAGATCTATGCGGAGCGAGGGGTGCGCATGCTCGCCGGCATTGTCGCCGATCGCCTGGAGGGCTCTGATCGCTTGCAGCGGGTGGTGCTCAAGGATGGTACCGTGTTAGATGCAGATTTGTTGGTCATGGGGGTGGGGATCAGTCTGAACACCGAGTTGGCCGAGATGGCCGGGTTGGAGCTTACCGGCCCCAAGAAAGCCATAGTGGTGGACGAGGAGCTGCGCACCAGCGCCCCCGATATCTATGCCGCCGGCGACATTGCCGCGTGGCCCGATCGCACCTTTGAGCAGCGGCTGCGGGTGGAGCACTGGGATGTGGCCCGCGCCCAGGGGCTGCGCGCCGGGCGCAACATGGCCGGCGACGTGCGCGCCTATACGACGCTGCCCTACTTTTTCTCCGACCTGTTCGACGTGAGCTTTGAGCTATGGGGCGATTTTGGGACCTGGGATCAGACGCTGACCCGCGGCGAGATGGGCACCAGCGGCTATGCCATCTACTATTTCCACGAGGGGCGGCTCACCGGCGTGCTGTCCGCCGGGCGGCCCAAGGGCGAGCGCAAGCCGATGCAGAGCCTGGTGCAGGCCCGCGTCCATCTGGAGCAGGTGGGCGACCAGCTTCAGGATGAGGATACAGAGCTGGCCTCTCTCGTCGACTAGTCGGGGCTTGATATTGTGCACGTTGACAAGCCGTGTTTCTCATGGTAGTATACCTATACTGTGTATGGGTATAAAAAGAATGATCCCGGAGAGGAAAGCGATGAGCAAACAAGTTTCATTGAACGTTTCTGATATCTCGTGTAACCACTGTGTTATGACGATAAAGCGTGAGCTGGCGCCGGTGGAGGGTGTCGAGGCGGTGGACGTGGACCTGGACGCCAAGCAGGTGGAGCTCACGGTGCAAGACGATGCGGCGCTGGAGCGGGCCAAGGCGCTGTTGGACGAGATTGGCTACCCCGCCACCGAGACGAGTTGATCCGGCTTTTGGCGACGTTGGATGGTGACGGGAGTGCCCATCACCATCCAACGTTCGCCATAGGCGTTTCTTGGAGTCCCCCTGCTCTTGGTGTAGAATCGTCGCTTACCGTGCGCTCGGAAGGTTTTTGCGCGCGATGCCCTGGTGTTACAGCGACTCTGCGGGAATAGGTCAAGGAATCTTGGTTTTAGCTAGCGCTCGTTCGCGTGTGCTGCGTATCGGGCTGGCGATGACGGCCTTGATGTTGTTGGCTGCTTGCGCCTTGGGGGTTCCCACGCCGGTGCCCTTGCAGACGCGCTCGGCGTCCGGTACGGCTGAGGATGGCCATGGTCCCCAACCGTCGCCGCAGGTCGCGCCGCCGACGCCGGTGACAACCGCGATGGCGATGGCCGGCTCACCCACCTCCACGGCGCCAAGCGTGAACCCCGCCCAGCCTCAACGTCCGACGCTGCCCCAGGTGGGCGCCCTGGCCTATGATTTTGCGCTCGCTACGCTCGATGGCGACGAGGTGACCCTCAGCGACCTGCGCGGCAAGGCGGTGATGCTCAACTTTTGGGCCTCCTGGTGTGGCCCGTGCCGCATCGAGATCCCGCACATGATCGCCCTGTACGACGAGTATCGGGATAGCGGGTTCGAGACGCTGGCCGTGAATGTGCACGAGAGCCCGGCCCAGGTGCACGGTTTTGCCGAGCAACTGGGCATCAACTTTCCTATCTTGATGGACACTAACGGCCAGGTCGCTGCCGCCTACTTTGTAAGAGGTATCCCCATGACCTTTTTCCTCGACGGTGACGGCGTCATCCGCTTTATTCACCAGGGGACCCTCTCTGAGGAGGCGCTGCGCGACTATATCGAGCGCCTGTTGGCGCCATGATGGAGAACGCACGCCCGGGCCTGGACCGCCCCGATACCCTATGGATGCAGCGTATCACCCGTTGGCTGACGCGCTTTGTCCACTTTTTCAGCGTCCATTGGATCTGGATCATCAGTGGCGCCATCGGCGGGTTTTACGTCGTTCTGCCGATGCTGGCGCCCTGGCTCATGGTTCGCGGGCACGACAGTTGGGCCAACATCCTCTATATGATCTATCGCCCGCTGTGCCATCAGCTCCCGGAGCGCTCCTTCTTTCTCTTTGGCCCGCAGTACGTCTATACTCTTGAGGAGTTGAGCCAAGCCGCCGGCGGCCTGGTACCCAACCGCTGGGTGGGCAATGCCGAGATCGGATACAAGACCACCGTCTGTCAGCGCGATCTGGCCATCTATGGCGTGATGACTCTGGCCGGGCTCCTGTTCTGGCCGGTGCGTCGGACGCTCAAACCGCTGCCCGTGCGCTGGTTTGTGGCCATGCTGGCGCCCATGGCCGTGGATGGCGGCGGACAGCTCATCGGCCTCTGGACGAGTACCCCCTGGAGCCGCCTCATCACCGGCGGCCTGTTCGGCCTGGCCGCCGTGTTGCTGGCTTTTCCCTATCTGGAGCGCGGCCTGCGCACGGTCCGCGCCGACGCGGCGACGGTTTTGGCGGAAGCATCCGCGCCATCCACGGAGGCGCGCTAGCATGGGCTCTGGGATTGTGACCGTTCCGGCGGCGTTTCTCGCCGGTCTGCTCTCCTTCTTTTCGCCCTGCGTGCTGCCGCTGGTGCCGGCGTATCTCGGCTACCTCACCGGTGCCTCGGTGACCGGCGCCGACGCCAGCCAACGCGGCCGCACCATGGTGCACGCCGCCCTGTTTGTGCTCGGGTTTGGGCTGATCTTTGTCGCCCTGGGCGCGGCGGCGGGGCTGTTGGGTCGCGCCCTCTACCCCATCCTGCCCGATATCA
>SKLG01000180.1 GCA_007123335.1 Anaerolineae bacterium
TCCTCGGTCAGATCGACGATGTACTTTTTCTTGGGCATGAGTTCCTCCTGGCTGCGTGTTTGCTCCAGCATATCCAGGATGGAACGAGCATCAAAATCTCAGTGGTGGTGTACTAGCTCGGTATCTGACTATTCGCAGATCAGCTTGATCGCCTCGAACAGCTCCAGCCGAGGCACCTCCACCGTCATGCGGCCCTCCTGCTGCTCGTAGCGGTAATCCTCGCCTGTGACCAGGCTATGCGCGCGCACCACCTGCCGCTCCAGAGGCACGACGACGGTCAGGTCGTGCATCGTCGGCGGGGCATAGAACGACACCCCGAAATGCCCGGCGCCGTTCACCAGGTGCAGCAGCAGGTTACTGCTGGCCTCCTGCTCCAACACGGTGGCCTCTACCATGGGCGGCAGGTTCCCGCCCAGTGGCTCCAGCCCCGCCGCGTTCTGAACAACGTCGCCTATCAGTTCATAGGTGTTGGGGTAGCCCTGCCGATGAAAGAGCACACCTGGATTCCAGGGGATGGTCAGGCCGCGCCCCGCGCCATAGGGGTGCACGATCACGCCGGGCTCGTGTGTAACCTGAGTATAATAACAACGCTCCGGCGGGCCGAAGGGATGCGGCGGGATCAGGCGCAGGCTCTTGTGAGCCGAGGGGCCATAATCAGCATAGACGTAGGAGCCATCCATATAGACCAGATCGGTGTCGGCCAGCCGTGGATAGTCGGCGTGGTCATCCACGCGGAAATAGGAGGAGCGCATGTCGTCGCGCACCATCCGCACCCGCTCCATGCCCAGACAACGCAACGGCGGCTGGGCGCGCGGCTGAAAGCGCTCGTCGAGAAAGCCGCTCTGCCCCACGGCGATCACCGTCCCTCCGGCCTCGGCAAAGGCGTCAAGCCGCGCCAACAGCGCATCGCTCAGCGGGCGATAGTCGGGGAGGATGATGGCCGCATAGCGGTCCCAGGGCCGCTCCGTGGCCACCTCGACCATGAGGGTGTCGAATAAGTAGTGGTGCTCGCTGAGGAAGCGGAACCAGCCACGGAACTCGCCCACGTTGGCGTCGGGGCCGTTGAGCAGGGCGATGGGGGCGCAGGAGCGCAGCCCGACATATTCTTGCTCGTGGTCTGCATGATAGCGGAACATGGCCTTCACCGGCGCGAACCCAGTGCGGTCCTCGTGGTTGTCCAGCCGCCCGATGAGGTAATAGTCCAGCGCGCCGCCCTGGGCTAGGTTCTGGGCCAGGCGCAGCTTTTGCTGGTGCGGCGACACGGCCACGTGGCGATAGGGAAAGTCGATGAAATCGACGCTGGTGTTGCTGCACACCAGATCGGGGTAGGAACTGACCACCCACTTGGTGTTGTCCGACGCGCTGTATTGCCAGTGAGGCAGGGGGCGCTCGATGGCGGTGTTGGATTCCTGGCGCACAAAGCCGCGCCCGAGCTCGCCGTGGTTGGCGATGGCCACATCAGGCCGAATGCTGACGATCAGGTCGTGCACCTTTTGGCGATGCTCGGCCACCGTCTCGCGCTGAAAGAGGCGATAGGCGCGATAGACCGGGTCCGCCATATCCTCGGCTGTCGGAAGCGACAGATTGTGGCGCTCGCGAAAGCTCCGCTGGCAGGACTGACAGTGGCAGATGCCGTAATAGTTCCCCGAATAGTCCCTGGTCTGGTAGCCGCCCATATTGAAAAAGATGCCATCCAGCGGCAAGCGCGTGAGCGCCTCCTCGATGATCTTGAGCGCGTATACCTGCTGATACTCGCCGTTGATGCACACGTGGACATCGCCGTGATAGTCGACGATTTTACCCTCGCGGGTGCGATAGGCCCATTCGGGATGCTCCTCATACAGCGGTCGGCGCACCTTGGAGAAATCGGTGCGCGCCAGCACGCGTATGTCCGCCTCATGACAGGCGTCAATGATCTCCGCCAGGCTGTCACCCTGCAAGAAGGGGCTCTGAGTGTGAAAGGGCAGATCGGTGGGGTAGCTGGCGATGATCCCCGCCGTGTTGATCAGGACCACGTTGGCTGCAAAGGACTGCAAGTCGGCCACATAGCGCCCGGCGTCAATGTCGATCATGTCGATCTCGCGCAGGTTCGTCTGGATCATCCGCCACGGTCGTCCGGTCCACCAATCGCTCATGGGTATTCCCTCCTCGCGGTTGCATCGTGGGAGGATTGTAATCGGCGGGTTGCTGGGCGGCAAACGGAACAGGCACCGATATCAACAACAAGATGCGAGGAACACTTCAAAGAAAGCGTATCCTTTTACAGGGTGCGGCGTCTTGATAGGAAATGCGCGGTGCTGGCGCCCAGGCCATGCCCCGCAGGCTGAAAAAGGAGGAAAAAGCCATGCCTGTCCTGCTTACGGTAGCCGTCCTGGCGCTCTTGTGGATCGCCCTGGGTAGCTGGTCTGGAGTGCGCTAGAGAATTATCATACAACGTCCCCCTCTTTCCCGTCGACCTCCCCGAGCACCCCACATGCTCGGGGAGGTCGATACATTCGATTACCCCACCTCGAACAAGGCCGATGCCTCGCGACCTGCACTTGTCATACGCCATAGGAGCCAAGTAAAATGGGCCTCATTCGGAACTTGGAAGGAGCCCATGATAGACCAACCCGATCGAGGTATTCTGCGCGACCTGGCCGCGCGCGTGGCCGAGGAGTCCAGCCACCCCATCATGACCCAACGACGCGAGATGTGGCGGCGCCATCACCGGCTCGAACGGGTGCGGCCCATGATCCTCGTCTTTCCGGAGGGCTCTTGGCGCGAGCTGCTGCCCCCCTCAGCGCTGGCCTGCCAGGGCGAGCGCGCCCGCGAGATCGAGCTGGCGCTACGCCGACGCCTCTACACCCGGGAACACATCGACGACGATTCGGTGCTGGAGCGCACCTGGGTCGTGCCCAAGCGTATCACCCACTCTGGCTGGGGCTTGGAGACGCGTCGCATCCCCAGCGACCAGCCCACGGGGGCTTTTGCCTTTGACCCGGTGATTGTCGAGCCGAGCGACCTGGATAAGCTGCATTTCCCTCAGGTGGAGGTCGATGAGGAGGGTAGCCAAGCGGATCTGGCCGAAGCGCAGGAGCTATTCGGCGACATCCTCGACGTGCGGCTCAAGGGCATCAGTCACGTCTCGTTCCATCTGATGAGTCTCTATACCGGGTTGCGGGGCCTGGAGCAGGTCATGTGGGATATGCACGACAACCCCGGTATGCTCCACGATGCCATGGCCTTTCTAGAGGAGGGACATCGGCAACTCATCGCGCAGTACGAGGCCCAGGATCTGCTCAGCCTGAACAACGACGATACTTACCACTCCTCGGGCGGCGTGGGCTACACCGACGAGCTGCCCCAGCCCGATTTCGACGGACACGTGCGCCCCTGCGATATGTGGGCCTCCGCTGAGGCCCAAGAGATGGCCCAGGTATCGCCACGCATGCACGCCGAGTTCATCCTGCCCTATGAAAAGCGCCTGTTAGAGCCCTTTGGCCTGAACGGCTATGGCTGCTGCGAGGACCTCGCCGACAAGCTCGCGGATGTGCTCACCATCCCTCGGCTGCGCCGCGTCTCGATCTCGCCCTTTGCCGACGTGGTGCGCTGCGCCGAGCAATTGGGCGACAGGGTCATCTTTTCCTGGAAGCCCCATCCGGCCCATCTGGTGGGGGCGTTCGACGAGGAGCGCATTCGCGCCGATATTCGGCACACCATGGAGGCGACTCGCGGCTGCATCGTGGAGATGATCCTCAAGGATACCCACACCTGCGAGCATCATCCCGAGCGCTTTACCCGTTGGACGGCCATCGCCCGCGAGTTGGCCGAAGCGTAGCATAGAACCGCCGCATTCTCCTATCTCACAGCACAGAAAGGATGTTCATGAA
>SKLG01000365.1 GCA_007123335.1 Anaerolineae bacterium
ATCTCTCCAACCCTCCCAAGCGCAATCGAGCCTATTAGCGTGGTGGTCAGACCACCGCCCCACTGGTACGAAGCGCCGCGATCTCGTCCGCCGTATAGCCCAGCTCGGCCAACACCTCGTCAGTGTGCTCGCCCAACGCCGCCGGCGCCTGGCGTCGTATGGCCGGCGTGCCATAGAGGCGAATGGGCGTGCCCAGCAGCTTGACCATGCCGACCAGCGGGTGCTCCATCTCCACCACCATCTCGTTGGCGGCGATCTGCGGGTCCTCGGCGGCCTGGTCAAAGGTCTTGATCTCGGCGCAGAGGATGCCCTTGGCCTCCAACTCGACGATCCATTCGCCCGTCGTCTTGTCCAAAAGGCGGCGCTGCAACAGCGCGTTGATCTCGGCGGCATGAGCCGGGCGCGTCGCCTTGTCGGCAAAGCGGCGATCCTGAGACAGATCGCCGAGGCCCAGCGCCACCGACAGATCGCGCAGCGCATCGTCGGTGAACACCGGCGATATCTCGATATATCCGTCAGCGGTGCGGAAAGATTTCTGGATCGCCTCCTCGGTAGAACCCACGGCGCCGGAATCTTTGGCGCGGTCGCGGTTGAGGCGCTGGGCGGCGTTCCACGTGTTGCTGTGAAACGCGGCGCTGAGCAGGTCGGTGGAGACCATCTGCCCCTCGCCGGTGCGCTCACGGCTCTGCAAGGCCAGCAGGATGCCGATGGTCAGCAGTAGCCCCGCCGGATAGTCCACCGAGATGCCCACGGGGATGGGCAGCCCATCGGGGCCCAGCGGCTCGAATAGGCCGCCGGTGGCGCGGGCCATCATGTCGTGGCCGCCGCGCCCGCTCTCCACATAAGGGCCGCGATCGCCCCAGCCGCTGGATTGGGCATAGATCAGCCGTGGGTTACGCTGGCGCAGCGTTGCATAGTCCAAGCCTAGCCGCGCCATCACCCCTGGGCGAAAGTTATGCACCAGCACGTCGGCGCTGTCCACCAGCTTGATCAAGATCTCGAGCGCGGCTTCGTCCTTGAGGTTCAGCGCCACCGAGCGCTTGCTGCGGTTCAGGCTGAGAAAGGGCAAGCTGATGGCGTCGCCCCCGTCACCCTCGATGTACGGCCCCCAGGCGCGGCTCCAGTCGCCGGCGCCGGGGCGCTCGATCTTGATCACGTCGGCGCCAAAGTCGCCCAGGAGCTGCATGCCCATGGGCCCCTGAAAGACGTGGGTGAAATCCAGAATGCGGATGCCCGCCAGGGCGCCGCTTTGCTCGCTCATCGTCGTCTCCTCTTGCATAGGAATCAACGCCCCTTCCATTGAGGCTTTCGCTTTTCGGCAAAGGCGCGAGGGCCCTCCATATAGTCCTCTGACTCGCGCAGGCGCCGCACCGCGTCCAAAGATTCGAGCCGGGCCATGGCCGCCTCGATGGGCAGATCGATGGTGCTGGCGATGGCCTGCTTGGCAGCCTGCAAAGCCAGCGGCGCGCACTCGAGCACCTCGGCGGCCCAGCGCTCCGCCATAGCCCTCAGCTCGGCCATGGGCGCCACCTCGTTGACGAGCCCCATCTGCTGCGCTTCGTGGGCCGTATAGAACCGCCCCGTCAGCACCATACCCATGGCAAGGTGGTAGGGGATGCGCCGAGGCAGTTTCATCACCCCCCCGGCGTCGGCCAACAGCCCACGGCGGGGCTCGGGCAGCCCAAAGCGGGCGTGTTCGGCAGCGAGGATGATGTCGCAGCGCAACGCCAGCTCCAGCCCACCGCCCACGGCATAACCGTTCACGGCGGCGATGAGCGGCTTCCAGCAGCGATCCAACGGGTGTGCCACACTGCACACGCCAGCACGCAGCGTGGCCTCGTCGGCCTGAGTGGCGCGATATTTGAGGTCGGCGCCGGCGCAAAAGGCGCGCTCGCCGGCCCCGGTGACGACGCCCACCCAGAGGTCGTCATCGGCGATGAAATCGGCCCACACCTCGTTCAGCTCGGCATGGAGCGGAGGATGCAGGGCGTTCATCACCTCCGGGCGGTTGAGAGTCACCCAGGCGACGCGATCGCGCTTCTCATAGATCAGGAACTCGAACTCTTTTGCTGGGGCCATGGCGCCCCTCCTTTCGCAGCGTGCGTGTATGGTGGTCAACTATCCTCTTTGCGACGCGCAGCATGGCTCAATAGCAGAGCCTGTAGACTATCCACATGGCGCCTCAGCGCCTCCTCCAGCGCCGGACAATCGTGCGCGGCAATAGCTCGACAAATAGCCCGCTCCTCATCAACGTGCCCGTCCAGCGCCTCGCGAGGCGCCTCCTTGATAGCCATGCCAAAGAGGATATTCAGCGGACCATGGGCGCGTTGATGGAGCTCCTGCAAGATCGGGTTGCCGGGAATGCCCGCATAGAGGGCGTGAAAGCTGGTGGGCTTCCATTCGCGGTTGCGCAGGTCCTCGTCCAGTTGGTCCGCCAAAAGGGCCAGCTCGGCGAGAATCTCGGGCGTGGCCCGTTGGACGACATCCGGCGCCATGCCGCGCTCGACGCACAGGCGCGCGTGGCACAGGTGTTTGATCTCCTCGGGGGAAGGGTCCACGACAAAGATGCCGACCCGTGGGGTCCAGGCGGCAAGGCCCTCGGCGTGGAGCTGGTTCAGCGCCTCGCGTACCGGCGTGGTGCTCACCCCCAGCTCTTCGGCAAGATGGCTGATGTGCAGGCGCGCGCCCAGGGCGATCCGGCCATCCTCGATGCGTCCGCGGAGGAGGCGATAGATCTGTTCAGCCATGTTGTGGACCTCTAGCATCAGCATCCCCAATCCTGGTTCAGGCTCATATATGATATATGATATACCCCAGATGCCGCGAAAAGTCAACAGCAGTACATCGTTCGCGCTGGCTACGCGATTGTGCTAAGGTTGCCTCGTCCGCTCAAGATGGCGTACCGATGTGTACGCAGAAATCACCCGATGGACGAGCAAAGGAGACAAGCTGCATGCGTATCTCGGCGATGGAATTGACCGTGTTGGAACAGATGGTCGTCGTCACCCTGCGCACCGACGATGGATTAATCGGCCACGGCTATACCCAAAAGGGGCGCTCGGTGGCCGAGGCCCTGGCCAGCGTCGTGCGCGAGAAGGTACTGGGCGAGGACCCCTTTCATTACGAGCGCATCTGGGCGCAGATGCTGGACCGCGACCGCTGGGGCGGAGGACTGCCCTTTAACGCCTATGGCGGCGTAGACGTGGCCCTCTGGGATCTGATGGGCAAGGCGGTGGGCCAGCCGATCTACAAGCTCCTCGGCGGCTGCCGTGACAAGGTGCCCGCCTACTATACCACTGGCGGCATCGCCGAGCCCGAGGAGCAGGTGGCCCGCGCTCGCGAAGCCCACGAGGCCGGCTTTAGGGCCTACAAGCTCCATCCCAAGGGCGGCTATGACCGCGACCTGGCCTCCTGCCGAGCCGTGCGCGAGGCGCTGGGTCCCGACATCCGCCTGATGTCCGATCCGGTGGCGACCTATACCCACGCCGAGGCGCTGCGCATGGGCCGCGAGCTGGAAAAGCTCAACTACTACTGGTTCGAGGAGCCGCTCATAGACCCCGACATCGAGGGCTATGCCGAGCTGGCCCGCGCCCTCGACATCCCGGTGGTGGGCACCGAATGGGCCCATGGCGGGCTGTGGGGCCTCTATGCCGTGCCTCAATACCTGGTACGCAGGGCCGTGGACATTGTGCGGAGCGACGTCTCCTGGAAGGGCGGCATCACCGGCCTGCTCAAGACGTTCCACCTCTGCGAGGCGTTCAACATGCAGTGCGAGGTGCACACGGCCATGCTCTCGCTGATGGACGTGGCCAACCTGCACGTCATCTGCGCCAAGCGCAACTGCGAGTATTTCGAGTTCG
>SKLG01000006.1 GCA_007123335.1 Anaerolineae bacterium
CGAAAGCCCACGGCAAAGCGCTCGACCTCGATGGTCTCGTCGTCCTCATCGAGGAGGGAGATGAACAGGGTATAGAGGTAGGGGTCCTCAGCCGACCATTTGCGCGGGGCGCGAACTCGACGCTGCATATCCAACACCAGCTCACTGCTGCCCCGCACCGAGACGGTGCTCATCAGCGGGCGCTCCAGCACCTGCTCCCCTTCGGCATTCAGCAGACGGGCGTGGACAGTGTGCTCGCGCATGGGGCGATCGGTGTAGTTGTTGATCTTGACGCGGATGCGCAGCATGGCGTCGGTCATGGCCTCGTCAAAGAGGGTCTGAATACGTACATCGCGCACATGCACCGCCGGCGTGGCCACGAAATAGACCTCGCGGTGGATGCCGCTGAGCCGCCAGTGGTCCTGATCCTCCAGATAGCTGCCGTCGGACAGGCGGTAGACGCGGACGGCCAGCAGGTTCTCGCCGGTTCGGATATAGGGCGTGATGTTGAACTCGGCGGGCAGGCGGCTATCCTGGCTATAGCCCACCCGCTGGCCGTTGATCCACAGCGTAAACGCCGCATCCACCCCCTGAAAGACGACGAACACCTGGCGGTCGTCCCAGCGCTCAGGCACCGTAAAGGTCCTGCGGTAGGAGCCGATTTCGTTACGATCATCCGGCACTCGCGGCAAACTGCTGGCGTCGAAATGATACTGCACGTTGGTGTACATGGGCCGGCCATAGCCATGCATCTGCCAGTTGCTGGGCACAGGCAGCGTGTCCCAATCATCGGCGTCATAGTCGAGCCGGTAAAAGGTATCGGGCGCCGCGTCAAGGTTGGGCGCCCAATGAAACTGCCACTCGCCGCTCAAGGGCTGAAACAGATCCGAGACATCGTGCCGCCCCGAGCGCGCGGCAAGAAGGGTATCGTAGGGGATGCAGGTGGCGTGGGCTGGCTCCTTGTTGCGCTGCAGGACTCTTGGATTCTCCCAATCGTTGGGCCGCGTGACATTGCTCGTAGCCATGGTCTCCTCCTGCTTTAGGCGTGGCACGCGCGGCGAATGGCCCCGTGGTATCGACGCGTCGAATGCGTCTGAGCGCGTGCATTATATGTAAGGGAAGCGAGGTTGCCAAGCAGGGGAGAAGCGATCGCACACGGGAGGATCCGTCAGGGAGCCGCCAAACGCAGCCCTTTGATGAGCAGGCGCCCATCCTCGCGGCAACCCCCGTCGCGCGTGCAAACGGGCAATCGCGCCAGGGTATCCATCTCGTACATACCCAGCGCCAGAGTGTATTCGCCGGGGGGCGCATCCGCGCTCACGGCGATCTCATAGTCATCCACGATCTGCTGCCCGGGCTGCCACCATACGGTGGGCCAAGCGCCGCCCTGAGGCACACTATCGGCTTGGCCGTACATCTCGCCGTCCGGCCCCAGCAGATGGGTAAAGACCTTATACTGCCCTTGCGTCGGCCCCTGACTGTGCCAATGCAGCCGCAACGACAGGGTGCCTCCGGCCTGCACCTCGCTGGGGACGAGATCCCAGCCGGTCAAGATGGCCACATCTCCCAGGCGCACTCTTGCGGGGGTCGTCGGCCTGGGCACCAAAGGAGACTCCTGGGCCAGGATATAATAGGTCGCCTCCACGCCGTTCACCGCTACATAGTCCGCCCTATCACCATATAGATCCAGGATGTCGGCGAGGCGTTCCGTGCTCTCCCCATTCTGCCCGGCAACGTCGGGATAGTTGAGCAGCCACACCCGATCGAACTCTTCCACGATGGGCCACAACTGGGTAAGGAGATAGTCCTCGCGTTCGGGGCCGCTGATCGCGGCCAGTGTCAGCGGGCCGTCATAGCTTTCGTGAAAGGTGGCGTTGATATTGGCGATCACGGCCTCTTCAGAGGCGTAGGGATGTTGCTCGATATCGTACAAGATCTCTTCCGTCTCGTCCCAATAAGCCTGGTTGCGAAACAGACGCACATAGTCGATGCCGTTGGCGCCAAACACCCGCCCTGGCTCCAGCTCGTCAAAGAGTGCGCGTAACGCGGAAAAGAAATCCCGCTGGTCATGGCTGAGGTAAAAGACGAAATAGTCCGGCTCAACCACCGGTTGGTCGTCAAGGTGGCGCGTGGTGCCCACAAAATGGGGCGCAAACTGGTTAGGCAGGTCGGTGGCTACGAGCAGATCCTGCGCATCGGGCTTTTCGTTCATAAAGTGCGCCGCCTGCTCCACCGCCTCACCCCAGCCCACCAGCAGGATGTGGGGCGCCATCTCGGGGCCGCCGGCCAGCGGATTATAATACGAGAAATAGTAGGGTCGCGCCGGCCACAGAAGCGCCATCTGGGTCACGGCCACGACGGCAACCGCTCCCACGGTGAGCGCCGGGCGAAAGAGCGACCGTGCTCGCGCCCAGGGCAGAGCCCTGGCGCGCTCCAAAAGCGCTGCCAGCCCCGCCGCCGCCAATAGATTCACCGGGGGGAATATCGGGAGCAGATACCGATCGAACTTTTTCGGGCTGACGGTCATGAACAGGCCATAGAGCAGGATGAACAGCACCAAAGGCCCAAATCCTCGGAGCCGGTGACGCCGGGCAAAGACGAGGGCCAGCAGCCCAAGGATCACCGGCGCTGTGGTGCGGAACGCCCAGGCCACCGGATAGAACGCCAGGCCGGGGTCATCGCGCCGCATAAAGGCGAAATAGTTGGACAGGCTGTGGGGTTGGGTGCCCTCCCCCAGCGCCCCTTCGACCATCAGTAGCAGCGTGCCGAGGGGGTCGGTCCATAGCGCCGGCCATACCACCAAGAAGGTCAGGGCGGCGATGCTCCCCCAGGCCAGGAGAATCCACGACGAGCGGAGGAGCCGCCGACCGCGCCCCTCGCGCCCTCCACGCCAGGCCACCCAGCCGATGGCCAGCGCCGCCCAGGGCGCCATAAAGGCCCCTGGCGCCTTGTTGGCCACAGCCAGGCCCGCCATGACGCCTGAGAGGATGAGCAGTGGCGCAGAACGACGATGGGTGAGGTAGCTGATCAGGCTGACCACCGAGAGCATCATAAAGGTGGTCAACAGCCCGTCGAGGTGATGCACGCGCGAGAGGGCGAGATAGAAGGGATCGAGGGCGATGATCGCCGTGGCCAGGAGCGCCATGTGCTGCCCCCAAAGGCGGCGCGACAGGAAAAAGAGCGCCACAATGCCCGCCCATGTCATAAGGGCGATGATGCGTCGCGCCCAGACGGTGACCGGCGAGAGCCCCAAGCCCTCATATTCGCCAAGGAAGGGCGCCTGTTCGCCCGACTGCCATTCGACGATCCCCGTGGCAGCGACTCCGCTCCACATGGTGATCACGCCGGGGTGAGGGGCGCGATAGGTAGCCGCATAGTCGCCCGACGATAAGGACTGTGAAAACCCGATGGAGCGATCGTGCCAGAGAGGCTCGTCGATGGTCAAAAAGAGGTCAAGCCTATGCACACGCAGCAACAGCGAGACCAACAGCACCAGAATGAGCATCGCCCAGCTCAGGCGATCAAGAACACGTGACATATCACTCTCGATCAAAGGAACGTCTTGGCGCACTGACATCATGGTCGATCTGGTTGCCTGGTTTGTCGACGCTGGTGAACACACCAGTCCCACGCAACTCTTATACCTCAATCGATCTATCGGAAAGAACAACCGTGCCTGGTTCAGATTATACCCCATGGAACGTGGCGCACAAACCAGAGCTTTCGATTGAGAATGCCACAACTCGCCCGACGGACGTCTGTTCCAGCCCTTGACATGCCATATTGGCTCTGACTACAATAGATTTGATTGACGATGGGCGTTATTGAACGACTCTACCATGGACGGCCATGGTTGACGCATCATCGTCCAACGCAATATC
>SKLG01000175.1 GCA_007123335.1 Anaerolineae bacterium
ACACGAGCCGACGCCGTCATGGCGCGAATACCGCCTCTATCAGGCCGATTTCCTGCTGCGGCAGTATGGCTTTGCCTTTGACGAGCTGGTCTTTGATGACGCCGGGCGACTGCCGCGCGATGCGGACCCCAAGCAGTTCTGGGCGTATCGTCACCATGAGTTCTTTCCGGTGGAGGTGAACACGGCTAACCGTGCGACGCTGCTGCGCATTCCCGGTATCGGCCCGACATCGGCTGAGGTCATCCTGCGTCGCCGGCGACAAGGGCGGCTGCGCGCGCTGGATCATCTCGGATTGCGGCCGGCCACCGCGCGACAGGCAGCGCCCTGGATCCTCCTGGATGGCCACCGTCCCGCGTTCCAACATAGCCTCTGGGATTTTGTCCCGGAGCAAGGAGGCTCGACCATCGAGGCGCGTGTGGCCTAAGCCGACATGGGGTTACCGCTCCCCCGCGATGGTATACGTGCGCATCTCGCGACGCGCCGAAGCATGCTCTTGAGCGGGCGTTGACGTGACGCCAAACATGTGTATTCTAACCCCTGAGGCTTTGACGGATAGGGAGGTGGGCACATGCAGTGGTTCGAGAAGGATGGCGACGTCGACTCCAAGAGGATTCCCGCGAGGCTGAGGCAACCATGACCACGGCAGACAAAGCGTCATGGCGCCCTCGCGTGGTCGGCCAACAGCCTGATCTAGTGCTGCAACTAGCGTCCGGCCCGGCTGTGGTGTTGGTACACGTCCCCGCCGGGGAGATGGTGATGGGCGACGAGGGATTGGACGGGCGGGGGTCCGGAGCCAGCAGTCCACGGCATCACCTCTGGGTGGATGACTATTACATCGGTAAGCATCCAGTCACGGTGAAACAGTTCGCGGGGTTCGTACAAGCGACAGGATACAGTCGCTACCTCATGAACAAGACAGCGCAGGAATGCCACCCCGTACAACACATCGACTGGTATGGCGCCCAGGCGTTCTGCGCCTGGATCACCGATACGACCGGCCACATTGTGCGCCTGCCCACCGAAGCCGAGTGGGAAAAGGCAGCGCGAGGCGTCGAGGGACGACGATATCCCTGGGGCGACGCGCCCCCTGACGCCTCACGCTGTAACTATGGCACTCCTCGTGGTAGCCTCACCGCGGTGGGCCAATTCAGTCCGGCGGGAGATAGCGCCTACGGCTGTGCAGACATGGCCGGCAATGTCTGGGAATGGACCGCCAGCCTATGGGGCAGGGACTGGCGCGCGGCCGAGTATGGCTATCCCTATTCCGCCACAGACGGCCGCGAGTCGCTCGACGCCGATGTTGCCTGGCGTCGCGTGGTGCGCGGCGGCTCGTATGCCGACGACGCGATGCTTGTGCGCTGCGCGTGTCGCCTTGGGTTCAGCCCTTACACCCACAACGTCGCCATCGGGTTCCGTATCGCCGTATCGCTACCATAGCCAAGCCTGGTACTGAGCATACGATACGCAGCTTACCCCTCCTGAGCGCCTGGACGGCTGGCGCCAAGATAGCGATAGCGCTCAAGGGTCGCGGCCAGCTCGGCGACGACGTCCGGACGCTCCAGCCATAGGTTGGTCTCCTCTTGCAAGTCTGCATTCATGTGATAGAGCTGGCCCCGAGGTCCACCCGGCAATGGTTCGGCGTCTTGTGGTTCGCTAAAGCCGCCGGAGCCGAGGCCCATGATGCACTTCCAATCGCCTCGGCGTAGCGCAAAGAGACCGTTACCGGAGTGATGCACCACATCCTCGCGCACAGGCCCGCTGGGTGTTTGTCCGGTGAGGTGAGGCAGCATGGAAAAGCTGTCCGGCGCCGCATCGGGCGGCAGGGGATGACCCACGATCTCGGCCACGGTGGCGGCCAGATCACCCAGGCTCACCAGGGCATCGCTCTCTGAGCCGGGCGCAATGTGCCCCGGCCAACGGGCGACAAAGGGCTCGCGATGGCCGCCATCCCAGACGTCGGCCTTGAAGCCTCGCAGGTCTCCGCACGACTTGTGGCCATAGGTCTCGCCGTTCACATCGCCTGGCCTCGCGCCATTGTCGCTGGTGACCATCACTAGTGTATTCTCGGTCAAGCCATGGCGCGCCAGGGCCTCCTCTACCTGGCCCACCATCCAATCAACCATAGCCACCATATCACCGCGATCGCCGGCCTGGCTGGCGCCACGCATAAACTCTGGGGGCAGACATGGCCTGTGTGGCGCCGAGGGCGTGAGATAGAGAAAGAAGGGCTGATCAGGATGCTCGTGGGCCTGGCGGTCGATAAAGCTCACCGCGCGCTCGGTAAAGGTGGTGTCGACGGCATAGTCATCCCAGTCGGGAGTCATCAGACCGGGGCGCTGCTGGGCGTGGTAGGGTTGCTTCTCCACCGTGGGGATGCCCAAGCAGTGGTCATCCTCGATGAACACATAGGGCGCCATGTCCAGCGAGCCGGTGATGCAAAAAGCGGTGTCAAACCCTACTTCCAGCGGGCCGCCACCCAGCTTTGCCGTATAGTCCACGTTGGTGCCGTCGGCCTTGGGCGGCTCGCCATCTTTGGTCGTCCACCTCAGGCCCAGATGCCACTTGCCCACCGCCGCGGTGGCGTAACCGTGTTGCTTGAGCATGGAAGCGACCGTTAGCCGCGTAGGCTCGATGAGCGGCGGCTCGAATCCCCACAGCACCCAGCGACGCAGCGGCGTGCGCCAGCAGTAGCGTCCGGTGAGCACGCTGTAGCGGCTGGGTGTGCAGACCGCCGATGTGGAGTGGGCGTCGGTCAGACGAATGCCCTCGGCGGCGATGCGGTCCATATGCGGCGTCTCAATCTTATTTGCGCCATAGCATCCGAGGTCGCCGTAGCCCATATCATCGGCCATGATAAACACGATATTCGGCAGGCGCGCTGGGGACATGATTCTGCTCCTCCTCGTCTACGGATAATCTGCTCCGATTATGCCCTTGGCGTCAGAGGGTGTCAACGCCATGTTCAACCCATGATTGGCGAGTGGGGCACAACCACAGAATATTGACGTGTGCGGATCGTGACTCTATAATCGGCGGCAGTCAACTGCCCCAACCGCATCTCACGGAGAGAACAAGCCGGATGCCTGCTGCACCATCTCGGGCCAAAGATGCTCTTTGGCAACGTGTCGGCCTCAGCATCATACGCATCATCACCGGTCCCCAGTGGGCGCTTATCCTGCTGGTGCTGCTGCTTGGCGTGGCGATCATCGGCGCTGTGGGCCCACGATGGGCGACGTCTGCCGTCCCCACCAACGACGCCATAACCGAGGCCCGGAATGCGGGTGAAGAGAGCCCCGGGCTTGTCCAGGGTATCGTCATAGATCCGCGCCACTCACGTGCCGTTCGTGTGTTACTGGCCGCGGTCGGCGTTACCGCCATCGTGCGGCTTCTATCGCTGTGGGTGCCCAGCTGGGCGGTACCCCCAAGGGGTCTCGCTGCACTGCGTAGTGAAAGGCAGGATGGGATCCAGGATAGCGATGACCAGGTCCAGAACTCGTTGCTGACCCTGGAAGGGGATACGCGCACGGCGTGGCGCGAGGTGAGGCGGGCGTCGGCTCTGGTGGGCCTCGCCCTCAATCCCCTGGGCGCTGACGATGAGGATATTCGCCTGGGGATAGCACAACGCACCGGCCTTGGGCGGTGGCTGCCGGGGCTCTTTTACCTCGGCATCGTGCTGCTGTTGCTGGCCGGGGTGGTGCGCCATCATTTTGGGATCACCAGCCCTCCCTGGAGCCTTACGCTGGGCGAGACGCGCCCGCTGCCGGGAGATCCCACGCTGGCGCTGCGCCTCGATCAGGTGACCATCGCTCCAGCGCAGGGAACGTTTGAAAGTCTGCTCACCCTCCTCCGGGACGACAATG
>SKLG01000347.1 GCA_007123335.1 Anaerolineae bacterium
ACCTCCGAGCGGGGCGACGAGATCCAGATTTTCACCACCCGCCCCGACACCTTGTGGGGGGCCACCTTTATGGTCCTGGCGCCGGAGCACCCGCTGGTGACAGCGCTGACCACCGACGCCCAGCGGGTCGTGGTGGAGGCCTATCGCCAGCAGGCGGCTCGCCAGAGCGAGATCGAGCGCCTCTCCACGGAAAAGGAAAAGACCGGCGTCTTTATCGGCGCCTATGCCATCAACCCGGTGAACGGCGCCCGCATCCCCATCTGGATCGCCGACTATGTGATGATGACCTATGGCACCGGGGCGATCATGGCTGTGCCCGGCCACGATGAGCGCGATTTCGCCTTTGCGCTCAAATTCGGCCTGCCCATCATCCCCGTCATCGCGCGGAACGACGGCCTGGCCAAGAGCCTGGTGTTGCGCGAGTCGGTGGGCGATGGGTTCGCCGAGGCCCTCGATACCGCGTCCATACCCTACGAGGGCGACGATGCCTTTTGGCGGGTCACGTTGCAGGGCGACGAGGGCGATCAGATCGCCATCGACCGCTATGCCGCCCTGGTGCGCGAGCACCTGCGGCCCGGCTACTGGGTGGATATCGTCGGCGCGCGCTGGCTCTTTATCTTCCACGACGAGACCCTGTCCCTCGACTCGGTGGAGGCCGACGCCGCCATCCTGTCGCGCTGCCAGGCGTTGGTCGCCCAGCAGGACGCTGAGGCGTTCGCCGACGCGGACGCGGACGCGTTCGCCAGCGTGCTTCAGGCGCGCACGACGATGGAGATGCTCAACAGCGTGGCCTGGTATCGCGACATCCTCTTTCACACCGAGTATGGCACCATGATCCACTCCAACGAGTTCTCGGGCACGCCCGGCGAGCGGGCCAAGGCCGAGGTGACCGAGTGGTTGGCGAAAAAGGGCCTGGGCGACTTTGAGGTGAACTATCGCCTGCGCGACTGGCTCATCAGCCGGCAGCGCTATTGGGGCGCGCCCATCCCCATGATCTACTGCGCCGACTGTGGCATCGTGCCGGTGCCCTATGAGGACTTGCCGGTGCTGTTGCCCGACGACGCCGAGTTCATGCCCACGGGCGAATCCCCGCTCAAGTATCATGAGGGGTTCCTGCGCACCACCTGCCCGAGCTGCGGCGGGCCAGCCACCCGCGAGACCGACACCATGGACACCTTTATGTGCTCCTCGTGGTATCACTATGCCTACGTCAGCCCGCATTACAAGGGAGATCAGCCCTTTGACCCGGAGAAAGGCGCCTACTGGTTACCGGTGGATCGCTACACCGGCGGGATCGAGCACGCCACCATGCACCTGCTCTACACCCGCTTCTTTACCAAGGTGATGCGCGACATGGGGCTGGTCTCCTTTGATGAGCCCATGCCGGCGCTCTTTAATCAGGGGCTCATCCTGGGCGAAGACAATGAAAAGATGAGCAAGTCGAGGGGCAACGTCGTCAACCCCGACGATTATGTAGGCGCGCTGGGGGCCGACGCCGTGCGCGGCTTTTTGATGTTCATCGGCCCGTGGGAGCTGGGCGGAAGCTGGAGCTCCACCGGGATCGAGGGCGTCTATCGCTTTATCCAGCGGGTGTGGACGGTGGTGCTAGAACCCCGCCCTGCGCCGAGCCAAGAGGCCGGCGATGACGAGATCGCCGCATTGCGCCGCATGACCCACCAGACGATCCGCAGGGTCACCGACGATATTGAGGCGTTCAAGTTTAACACGGCGCTGGCCGCGCTGATGGAGTTCAACAACGGCCTGATCAAGGCCAAAGATACCGCCGTCTATGACACGGCGGCCTGGCGCGAGGCGATGCGCAGCCTGATCCTGATGATCGCCCCGCTCATGCCCCACGTCTCTGAGGAGCTGTGGCAGCGCATCGGCGGCGCCTATAGCGTGCACACCCAGGCCTGGCCCGAGTGGGACGAGGAGGCGGCTGCCGACGAGACGATCACCCTCATCGCCCAGATCAACGGCAAGGTGCGTGGGCGGATCGATGTGCCCGCCGGCATTGACGAGGAGACGGCCCGCGAGGTGGCGCTGGCTGAGGAGAATGTGCAGCGCTATCTGGAGGGCAAGGAGATCGTCAAGATGGTCTATGTGCCTGGGCGGCTGGTGAACATTGTCGTGCGCGGATGATGGCCTAGAGCCAGGGATCATCTCGTTTGACAGGTTACATCCGGTGAGTGCCTCTATTCTATCACGCAAGAGTGTTTTGAACACGCTCTTGGCCAGGTTGGTTGACAGATCGCACCAGATCGATACATAATCTGGATATAGAACAGAATACGGATACAGGCCTTCTGGATAGATCAGACGCAACGTTTCGGACACATGCACCTCGAACTGGCCAGGAGACCACAGGGCAGAGGAGCCGAGATGAATCAGACAAAACGTCGTCGAAGGGGCTTGGGTTGTGCCATCGTGGTACTGGTGTTACTCCTCCTGGTTGGTTGGGTGGCGGCCATGCGTTGGGGGGCGCTGGAAAGGTTGGGGTTGCGCCAGCCCATATCTGAGCAGGTCTTTGCTCCACCGCCGGATCGAGAGCTATCCGCAGCGCTTATGGATGCCTTTGAGCAGGCAGGCATGAACACCCAGGGAGTCGGTGTCTATGTGCTGCCCATGGCCGGCCAGGAGGGTAGCGTGGCGTTTCTGTCGCTGGATGCATCGCAGGGCTTTGATCTGGAGCGGCTGTTCATCGGTGGCGGAGATTGGAGCGCCATGGAGCAGATCTTGGAAGGAGAAGACCTGCAAGATCTAAATATCACGCGTCTGGCTTTTGACTATGTGGATCGAGACGGCAAGTCCATCGTCACCCTCACCGCCCCGACCGAGGCGCTCCGCCAGTTCAGTGAAGGAGAGATCGACGAAAAAGAGTTCTTCCGACAGGTGATGGGCCGTATCGACATTCCGGGTCTGATCAGGGAGGTGGCGCCATGAGGAAAAGGATCATAGCGCTGGTCATGGTGACGGTCATGTTGCTCGTGTCAGGTTGCGAGGCCGAGGCGCGCCAGCTCGTCATCGATCTGGCGTTGTCATGGGCTGCCGAAAATGCCGTGAGTATCGGCGCCTATACCTTCTTTGGGCGCTCGGGCAACGCCGAGGTGGATGCCGTGATGGGCGCCAGGGACGTCATCAACAACATCAACGAGGCGGATCGGCTGATGGAGGAGGGACGTCAGGAGAACGATCTACCCAAGATGGAAGAAGCCATCGAAAGACGCCCTGGCGATTACACCTATCGCGTTTCCTATGCCACTGCCTTGCTTCAAGCCGGGCGCACCAGCGAAGCCGAGGACCAGTTCACGGCGGCGAATCTTAACGTGGAAGGCTATGGCTGGGGGGACCATTGGCAGCGCTATGCTATCGAGGGCATCGACGAGTTGGGCGCGCTGCGGGACGACTTTGAGGAAACGGGCTTTGTGGATGCGCAGCAATGCTGGGCGTATCATCACCGGATGGGCCATTTCTATCGCGTGCGCCACGCTGGCACCGAGCAAGCCTTCTTCCGCGAGCGAGCGGAGCACTATGAGGCCCTGGCGCAGGCGTGTAGATTAGGCCAGTAGGCCATAGCATGGGCCGCCATGGCCAAGCGGTGAGCGCGCCAGAAAGCCAGGACACCCGTTGCCCAGCTCCTATGGGATATCATGGGTTGCGATGTGCAGACTATGGAATGTCCGTACATGATCACATGTGTGTTGGGAAAACTGATCAAGAACTTGGTGCCCGCTGGCAATGATGCTATACTCGCGCCCATAGGCAAGCGACCGTCGTTCTGCTCACGGGCGCACGGTCTGCGTGGCAGGAAGGATCGCTCATCGTGCTCAGCCCTGGCGCCATCTTGGCGGACAAATA
>SKLG01000504.1 GCA_007123335.1 Anaerolineae bacterium
CCGATGTGATCGAAAGCGCGACAAACTCTGGACCCAACGCGGCCAAGGCGGCGGCGCGGATCAAGACCCATCATAACGTCGGGGGGTTGCCTGAGGATCTGCGCTTTACGCTCATCGAGCCTTTGCGCTTTCTCTTCAAGGATGAGGTGCGCGAGGTGGGGCTGGCGCTGGGGTTGCCTGAGGAGATGATCTACCGCGCGCCCTTTCCCGGGCCAGGCTTGGCGGTTCGCATCATCGGCGAGGTGACCGCAGAGCGCGTTGCCGTGCTGCAAGAGGCAGATGCTATCGTGCGCGACGAGATCGCTGCGGCGGGATTGGACCGCGAGATCTGGCAATACTTTGCCGTGCTCACGCCGCTGCGCAGCGTGGGGGTGATGGGCGATAGCCGTACCTATGCCAATGTGGTGGCCGTGCGCGCCGTCACCAGCCAGGACGGCATGACCGCCGATTGGGCGCGCATGCCCTACGAGGTCTTGGCCCATATCTCGAACCGTATCGTCAACGAGATTCCCAGCGTGAACCGCGTAGTCTATGATATCTCGAGCAAGCCTCCAGCCACTATCGAGTGGGAGTAGATCGATTCGGTCTCTGGCGACGGGGGTGTGAACTACCTCGGGATACAGGTGTCTGAAGGACGCATCAAGCTATGTTTAGGTCCTCCAAGAGAACAAATACCGCCCAAGATTCCGACGCCGGTGTGTTCCGTGTCGAACGATTGGCGATCCGCGACGGACATTGGCAGCAGGAGCCCACCAATGTGCAGATCGTGCCGACCGAGGCTCGAAGGGGCCACAGTGGCCAGGGTGGTCTGTATCTGGTCATCGAGACTCCATCGGAGGTTGTGCCGCCTGCAGGGCTGTTCGCCGAGCTGACCCAGGTGGTTGCGGATACATACTTGAGCATGAGTCGGAGCGTGACCCGGGGGCTGCGGGAGGCCTTGCTGGCTGCCAATGCCCTGCTTTTTGAGCGCAATCTGCGCGCCGACAGCGAACATCAGGTTGTCCTGGGGCTTAATTGTGCGGTGCTGCGCGATAAAGACGTGTATATGGCCCAGATGGGCCCCTCGTTGATCACCCACATCCATGAGGGGCAGGTCACCCGCTATCCCTCCGATTCGATCTGGTTGCGCAGCGAGAACCCCGGTACGCTGGACACGAGTCGGCAGCCGCCAGCGGGCTTGCGCCGTGAGATCGAGCCTGACTTGTGGCATGCGGTGATGGCCCCTGGTGATATCCTGATCGTATCGACCACCTCGCTGGCCCGCATGGCCATGCGTCGCGAGCTGGCCGAGCTGGGCGACCATGTCACCGCTTACGGCAGCGAGCGATCTCCCAGAGAAGCCATTGAGGTGCTGGCGAACGAACGCGATCTCGGCGCAGTGATCGTCGACTGGCCGGCAGACCGTCCCTCCGGCGACGAGCTGGTTGAGGATGAGCATGAATCAGGCGCCCCGTCCACGTCTCCTCAACCCGTGATACCGACCCAGACGATAAAGCCTGTCCCCATGCCGGCGCGGCAGGTACTGGATCAAGCCTTGTTCGCTCAGGATGAGGAAGAAGAGGACAAAGAGGTCTTTGATGAAGACGATTACGCCGATACCCTACCATCAGGCGGAATCCAACCGGTAGTGGATGAGGTTCAACCGGGTTTGGGACAGCGCACCGAGGGGAACAAATCTCAAGAGAACCGGGCTCAGGTGTCAAGGGCCTTGGTGCAGAACGCCGAGGAGCTGAGGCAGAGTATCTCTCAGGGGGCCAGCAGCTTACGGCGTGGCGCCGAGGATGTCCTGCTCAGCGTTCTGCCGAGTGAGACCCCCGAGCGTCCCGAGCCCTATACAGCGGACACCTCCCCCGCTGAGGAGGGAATGTCTTTGAGCGGCAAGGCCTTGGTAGTCGTGGCGTTGATCATCCCGTTGGTGATGCTGGCCTTGATCATCATGACCCGCATCCAGTATGAGCGCAGCCAGAAGGAACAATTCCATTCCCTCCAGACTCTGGCCCAGGCGCAATATGACAGCTCCATTCGTATGGCGGGAGAGACTGAGACGCGGCGTGGGCTTGAGGAGGCCATGCGCACCGTGCGTAACGGCCTGGCCATCGATGCAAACGATGATGAGCTCCAATCGCTAGAACGGCGCATCATGCACAAGATGGAGGAGATCGATCGCGTGGAGTTGTTGCGGCAGCCGTGGAAGCTGCGCGATCTCGACGACCCGCCCACCTCGCCCGTTGACTCGCGTGCTGCCCTCAGCGCCCGGATCGTGGTACAGGGTATCGATGTGTTTGTGCTCAATCGTGGCAGCAGTCGCGTCTACCAGTTTCTCCTCAACGACGCCGGCGACGCCCTCTTGTCGGCGGAGACCGATCCCGTGTTGGTGCAAAAGGGGGAGATACGCGGCGGCATCACGTTGAGTGATATCGTCGATATCGCCTGGATGGAGGCGGGCGGAGATCGCACGCTGAGCACCTTTATGGCTCTGGAACGCACCGGTTTTCTGCTGGCCTATGATCCGCAGCAGGGCATCGATGTGCTGCCCGTTGCCGATAGCGAGATGTGGCTCAAGCCGGCCGCTATCGGCAGCTACTTTGGCAACCTCTATGTGCTCGATCCTCTGCTGAGCCGCGTATTGCGCTATGTGCCCCATGACAACGTCTACACCGTGCCGCCCGGCGACTATATCCCAGCGCAGCTTGGTGTCGATCTTACCGGCGCGGTGGATATGGCCATCGACGGCAGCGTCTACATCCTCTTTGCCGATGGGCAGGTGAAAAAGTTCCTGCGCGGCGAGCCTCAGCCCTTTACCATGCAGGGCATGCCCTCGCCGATGCGCAGCCCTACGACCATCTTTGTCTCTGGTCCCAAAGAGCCCGACGGTGTGGGCTATGTGTATGTAGCCGATGCGGGCAATGAGCGTATCCTACAGTTTGACAAGGCGGGAGTCTATTTGCGTCAGTTCAAGGTGCCAAGTGGCGATGAACACATGAAGGAACTGCGCGGCCTATATGTGGATGAGGAGCGCCAGCGCCTCTTTTTCTTGAGCGGCAGGACCTTGTGGATGGCTTCCCTGCCCACATTACGGCGTTAGGGAAGTGGAGGCACCTTTATGACGCTGATCTTGGGGATCGAAACCTCGTGCGATGAGACCGCAGCCTCCGTGGTCGAGGATGGGCGCATCGTACTATCCAACGTGGTGGCCTCACAGGTCGAGCTGCATCGGCAATACGGCGGCGTATTCCCCGAGATGGCCTCGCGCCAGCACATGCTGGCTATCACGCAGGTGATCCGCGAGGCGCTAGAGATCGCGGGGGGCGAATCTGGGGCGTTGAGCTGGGAGGATATCGATGCTATCGCCGTGGTGCATGGCCCCGGTCTGGCCGGCTCGCTCCTCGTTGGGCTGAACGCTGCCAAGGCGATTGCGTTGGCGAAGGATTTGCCCCTGATCGGCATCAACCATCTGGAAGCTCATGTATATGCCAATTGGCTGATGCCGCCGGAAGTTGATCCGACGACCTTTCTACCACCCTCGTTCCCGCTAATATGCCTGCTGGTCTCGGGCGGCCATACGGAACTCATCGAGGTCCGCGATCATTGCCAATATCGACTGTTGGGGCATACCATCGACGATGCCGCCGGCGAGGCCTTTGACAAGGTGGCGCGCCTGCTGAACCTGGGCTATCCTGGCGGGCCGGTGATCCAGCGCACAGCGGAGCAGGGCAGCGCTGTGGCTTATGCCTTCCCTCGCTCTCTGAACATCGGCCCCTATGACTTTTCCTTCAGCGGCCTCAAAACAGCGGTGCTGCGCCTGGTGCAGGAACTCAAGCATCATGGGGCGTATGGGGCGCGGGTCTCCGA